>CAYJOG010000672.1:0-1500 GCA_964371695.1 uncultured bacterium | reverse complement strand
GCGCTGAAGGGCGCGCTATTGCACCGTCCCGGCGGCGGTCTCATCACCAGCGCCGTGGAACACGCCTCGGTGCAACAAACCGCCCGTTGGCTGAACGAGGTCATGGGTCATCCCCTCACGCTTTTGCCGGTGGACGGCGAGGGCCAACTGGACCTGGGCGTGCTGGAAAAGGCGCTGCACAACCCGAAACCCGCCCTGTTGAGCCTGCAATGGGTGAATCAGGAAACCGGCGTGATACAGCCGCTGGCGCAGGTGGCCGACGTGGCCCGTGAGGCGGGCGTGCCCCTGCATGTGGACGCCGTGCAGGCCCCCGGCGCGGTGGACCTGGGCGCACTGGCCGACCTGCCGGTGGACATGGTGAGCCTCAGCGCTCACAAGTTTGGCGGCCCCAGGGGGGTGGGCCTGTTGCTGGTGCGCTCCGCCAACCTCATTGAGCCGCTGATTCACGGCGGTGGACAGGAATGGGGCAAACGGGCGGGCACCGAAAATGCACCCGCCATCGCCGCCGCCGTGCTGGCGCTGGAAATCACATGGCAGGACGCCGCCACAAAACGGCAGCGACTCAAAACCCATCGCGACCAGCTCTGGCCTTTGCTCAACAAAGCAGCCCCTGGCCTGCGGCTGAACGGCCCCCCGCCCGGCAGCCCCCTGCGCGCCCCTGGCTGCCTCAACGTGGGGCTGGATGGCGTGAGCGGTGAGGGCGTGGTGATTCAGATGGACCTGCTGGGCGTGGCGGTGAGCGCGGGCAGCGCCTGCACCAGCGGCAGCCTTGTGCCCAGCCACGTGCTGATGGGCATGGGACAGACCGAGGAACAGGCCAGAAGCGCCGTGCGTTTCAGCCTGGGGCCGGACACCACCGGGGAGGACATCGAACTGGCCGCCGCCGCCTTTGGCCGCGCCGTGGCGGCGCTGCGTTAGCAGGGTGTTTATCAACACCCTGCTGGAGCGCAAACTTTTGCAAAATGAACTAATAATTTATTCAGGTTGTGAGCGGCGTCACAGATTGAGTGAATAGTTGACCGTAAACTGACTGTCCTTATGGGTTGTATTGTCGTGCTGGATGATCTGCCCGAAGCCTTGGACCTGATGCAGGAGGCCTTGGCTCATCTTCATCACGACATTCACACCTTTCAGGACCCCCACGCCGCCCTGGCCCTCATGGCCAGTCAGCCGGTGGACCTGTTGATTCTGGACGTGCGCATGCCCGCCATGCACGGCCAGGAGGTGCTGCAAAATCTGCACCACAACGGCCACCCGCCGCATCCGAAAATCCTGCTCTTTTGTGGCGCGCGTGAAGAAGGCGAAGCCCTGCGGCGCGAGTCTCCCCTGCCGGTGCATGACATGATTCCCAAACCGTTTTCTCTCAGCGCCCTGGTGGCCACGGTGGAGCGGCTGATGGCGATGTGATCACCACTGCACCCGCCAAGCTGCCACCGCCGAGAGAAACGCCAGCAGCAGCAACCCTGCCACCCAGCGCCACACACGGGGCCAGGGGTTGGG
>CAYJOG010000671.1:0-1501 GCA_964371695.1 uncultured bacterium | reverse complement strand
CCCTGGGGCTCCTCGCCAGCGGGCCGCGGGGCCACGTCCGCCGCCCAGGTGTTGGCCCGTTTCAGAAACCGGAAAACCCCTTCCACGCCCGCGTCGCTCCACTCGCTTTCGGCTTCGGGCGGGCCAATGAAAAGTTCGTACAGGCGAATGGTGTCCGCGCCATATTTCTCCACCAGTTCGTCGGGGTTCACCACGTTGCCCTTGGACTTGCTCATTTTCAACAGCTCACCCGTGGCTTCGTTCTTGCGCGTGATCATGCCCTGGTTGAAAAGTTTTTTGAACGGTTCTTCAAAATCCACCACGCCCATGTCAAACAGGAACTTGGTGTAAAACCGGGCATAGAGCAGGTGCAGAATGGCGTGCTCCACGCCGCCCACGTAAAGGTCCACGGGCATCCAGTGTTTGAGTTTGCCGGGGTCTGCCAGGACGGCGGCGTTGTGGGGATCGCAATAACGCAGGTAATACCAACTGGAGCCGGCCCAGGTGGGCATGGTGTTGGTTTCGCGTTTGGCCGCAGCGCCGCATTTGGGGCACGGCACGTTCACCCAGTCGTGAATGTTGGCGAGTGGTGACTCGCCGGTGTGGGTGGGCTGATAACTTTCCACGTCGGGCAGGCGCACGGGCAACTGGTCTTCGGGCACACCCACCTCGCCGCAGTCCGGGCAAATGATGATGGGAATCGGCTCGCCCCAATAACGCTGGCGGCTGAAGAGCCAGTCCCGCAGGCGGTATTGCACCGTCAGTTCACCCAGGCTGTCGCGGCTCAGGTCTTCGGTAATGCGAAGGGCGGCGTCTTTGTGGGCCATGCCGTTATAACTCTCGCTGTTGATCAACAGACCTTCGCCTTCGTAACACCCCTCTGGCGGAGCCTGGGCGTTTTCGGGGCTGATGACGTAACGGATGGGCAGGCCGTGGGTTTTGGCAAAGGCGTAATCGCGCTGGTCGTGGGCGGGCACGGCCATGATGGCCCCGGTGCCATAACCCATCAGCACATAGTCTGCGATGAATAGCGGAATCTTTTCCTGGTTCACCGGATTGACCGCGAACGTGCCCAGGGCCACGCCGGTTTTTTCTTTTTCTTCGGCCATGCGGTCGGCCTCGGAGCGCGCCGCCGCTGCGGCCCGGTAGGCGCTCACGGCGTCTTTCTGCTCCGGTGTGGTGAGGGTTTCCACCAGGGGGTGTTCGGGGGCCAGCACCATATAGGTCGCGCCAAAAAGCGTGTCGGCGCGGGTGGTGAAAATGTCCAGGTCGTGCTCGTCGCCGCCGGGGGCCAGCGCCCGGAACCGCACCCGCGCGCCGTGGCTTTTGCCAATCCAGTTGCGCTGCATGGTCTTGACCTTTTCGGGCCAGTCCAGTGCGTCGAGCCCGTCGAGGAGGCGGTCGGCGTACGCGGTGATGCGCAGGAACCACTGCTCGAGGTCGCGCTGCACGACCTCCGTGCCGCAGCGCTCGCAGCCGCCGTTGACCACCTGCTCGTTGGCCAGCACGGTCTTGCAAGAGG
>CAYJOG010000670.1:0-1513 GCA_964371695.1 uncultured bacterium | reverse complement strand
CAAGGAGGCTTTGCCTCCGCTGGCGGTAAGTTTATAAAGTCCACGACGGAGTTTATAAACAGGCTCTTAGGGGGAGAGGATGGCCGAAGGCCGGGTGAGGGGTTTTATTCAAAAGGATTTCTAACCTTTATTTTTCTGCCACAGGCGGGATGCCCGTGGCTACTGGGGCGAGTCTGTGGGACGGCGTTGCTTCTTTTGCGCGCGGTGGCGGGGCTGTGCTTTGCATTGACCGGATTGGCGCACGGGGCCACCGCAAAATCGCTGGTGTTGCCAGCGCAAACCGTCATTCACCATTTTGATCTGAAGACACAACAGGTGGTGGTGCTGGGGTTTGACGCGGCGCTGCAAAATGGCGGCTGGGGCACGGCGGGGCAGGAGAGCGCCGTGTTGTTGGTGACGCTGGACGGACGGCCGTTTTCTCAGGTGGTGGTGACCCACACCCGGCCCATGCCCCAGCGTGTGCTGCTGGGCCAACTGGCCAAAGGGCCCCACCGCGTGGTGTTGCAGATAGACAAAAATCTGAGCCGCAACCAGGGGGGCGTGGTGGTTTCTTCACTCGCCCACCAGTTACTCGCGGCGGGTTCGCCCGATGAAAAGGCCGCCCTGTCTGCGCCGTTTCTGCAAATCGAAAACTGGCGCACACAGAGCGATCTGCCGGTGCTGCTGGCTTGGCGCAATCACGGCGCGGAGCTTTCTTATGAAGTCATCTTCACAAACGAAGACGGTGGCACGGGCCGTTTCCCCGGCCTCTTGATGGGCATGTATGGCCGCATGGTGGACACCGAAAGGGCGCTGTGGCAGCAGGGTGGTGGCTGGTATTTTCAGGGGTCGAATCACAGCACGCGCCCCGCAGAAGTCAAAGCCGGTGAGCGCCCCACGCTCTCGGTCTGCACCGACAACGGCATGTTCTGCCCCCTGTCACCCTCGATGCTCCTGCGTCTGAGCCTGCCGCCGGTAGCTGCGCCGGAAGGCCCCCTTGAACGCCTTCTGGACATCCACCCCTGGATCACCCGCCTGATGACCGAAGAAGCCCTGCGCGAAAAAGACAGCAGCGGCAAACCCAAAACCCTGTTGCCCCACGACACCGCCAAGGCCGTGCTGGGGCATCCGCTGGGTTATCTGTATCTGGACCTGGGCTGCGAAGGCCCGCCCGGCGGCAAGGTGGGGGCCGTGGCCCGGCTGGCGGACGGCAAGGTTTACAAAAGCCTGAACGTGAGCGGCCTGTGGGTGAACGCCAGCCAACTGGCCTCGGGCTGCGGCGGTGTGATGCGCAAGGTCATCAAGCTGCCCATGGGGGTGAATCGCGAGGACATCGCCGCTCTGGGTGTGGTGAATGTTTCCAAAGTTGCTGTGACGGGAATCATCCGCCGCGCCCTGCTGCTGGATGAGAATTTTCGCCCGGTGTTTTTGCCGCCTGCGAAAGTGGGTCAGGCGATCGTGCCAGCGGGTGAAACGGTGTGGCTGGGGCAGTGAGGACGTTCTTGCTCTGATGTCTTTTTTTACAGTGCAGGTT
>CAYJOG010000669.1:1051-1517 GCA_964371695.1 uncultured bacterium | reverse complement strand
TTGTTTCCAGGTGCCGCTGCAAAAAAAGCTCCTGCCGGGGCGCGCCCATGCCCACCAGCAACCACCACGCCCCGCTGGCGCGGATAGCCCCGGCCACGCGGCTTTCGTCCTCGTCTCCAAAAAAACCGTCCTGCACACCCACCACATTCACACCCCGCGCCTTCAGCGCCTCAGCGGCGGCGGCCACGTTTTCGGGTGTGCTGCCCAGCAGAAACAGGGGTTTGTCTTTCCATGCTTCAAAAAGAAACTGGCAAAAGTCCGCCCCCGTGATAGACGCCACCGGCTCACCGTGGATTTTTTTCAGAACAAAAGCCAGACCCACGCCATCTACCGTGCGGAAATCCGCCGTTTCAAAAGCGTGGCGAAAAACCCCGTCGCGCCGGGCCAGCAGAATCATTTCGGGGTTGGCCGTCACCACCCGCACCCCTTTTGGGCTGGTGGTGATGGCGCGGGCGAACGATTCGTA
>CAYJOG010000669.1:0-1041 GCA_964371695.1 uncultured bacterium | reverse complement strand
ACTGACAAACGCCACCGGCCCCCAGGCCAGTGTGTGAAGGGGTCGGTTCATGTCCATTGCCGCAATTGCTCCATCATTTCTTTTTGGGCGGCGCCGTGACGCCTTTTGACACCTTCGCAGGCCAGGGTGAATTTTTTCTGATGCTGAAGCCACGCCGGGTCCGCAGGCAGCAAAGGGGCCTGCACCACCATCTGCCCCCCCTCTGCCCTGGCCCACACCGGCTGCTGCAACTCCCTGGCCAACGAGTCTGTTTTCTGGTCATAACTGATGGCCCAGAATGGCGCGCCCACCTTGGCGGCGCACACCAAAAAGTGATAACGCATGCCCACCGCAACAGAGAGTCCCGCCAGTTGTCCCAGAAAAGCCGCCGGGGACTGATCCGGCGAATACACCAGCTTCCGGGGCAAATCCAGCGAAGACAACACGGCGGCGTCTTCTTCATTCAGCGCCACGGCGGTCACCGGCCACGCAAACCGGTCTTCCAGCTTTCCCAAAAAATCCTGAAGCGGCGCCATGAGTCCCAGCACACCATCCCAGGGCCGCAGGTTCACACCGATAAATCGCGCAGGGGCCGCGTGGAGCGCCAGGGGCTGAAGCCCCCAGGCCGGGTCGGCGCAAAGCCCCAGGTGTGCCCCCGACAGGCCCATTGCTTGAGCCTGCACCAAGCTGAGTTCGTCTCGCCACCAGGCAAAATCCATGCGGCGAAACGCCCCCGCCGCCAAACTTTTGCCCACCCCCGTGCGCCAGGGCGTCAACGACTGGCCATAGGCCCCCACCCGTGCGCCCCGCAGGCGGGCCAAGCTCGCCAAGGTGGCATAAAGCCCCACACTCCCCAGGCTGCTGACATCCTGAAACACGCCGCCGCCGGGGAACAACACACCCCGCACCGACGAGAAAATCCGAGACCACAGGCGCAGGTTTTTGCCCGCCACCGGCGTGAGGCCCGCCTGGGCCATGGCCCCCTCAAACGGCCCCATCTGGCTGGCATACACCGGCTCGCCGCCAAACACCGCCTGAGCCACCTCCTGGCCATAAGAGAGC
>CAYJOG010000668.1:0-1519 GCA_964371695.1 uncultured bacterium | reverse complement strand
ACCAGTATTATTATTAAAACTTTGGGCTTCTGGGGGCCTCGGCCCCCCCCCCCCCACCACCCGTGCGGTGTGGACACCGCGCCTACTCCTCATCTTTAACCAAATGAACCCCTACGGCCCCTTCCACTGGGGGTCTTCGACAGGTTTGAGGCCCTCAAAGGGGTCGGGCAACGGCGGGGCTTTTTCCAGCGGATCGGTGGGGGGCGAAAGATCGGGCAGCAGGGGCACATCAATGTCCAGATAGGGATTCAACTCGCGGGCGTCGTCCCACGGGGGCGGCTCAAAACCGGCGGGCACCAGCGCCAGGGCGTTGGGCACCGGCCTGCGGAAATGCCGCGCCCCCAGCAGCGGCGAAAACGACACGTTTTTGCCCTCAATCACCAGGGCGCTGCTGCCGCCACCGTCCAGGTTCAGGGCCTCGGTGGCCCCCAGGCTCAGCAGCAGGTCAGCGGTTTCCTGCAACGTGGCCCCCCGGCTTTCGTCGTGGCGGCCTGAAATGACCAGAAAATGAATCTGGTCGGCCTGCGGGTTATAACCCACCGCCGTGCGCGGGGCGCGGCCGGGGCCGAAGTGGCCAGTGGCGGTCTGAAAGTTTTCATAGGCCGCCTCGGTGCGGGCCACACCCCCCCGCACCAGACGAGGCCCGGCCTCCAGCAGGTCGGGTGCGTTTTGCAGATCGTCGGGATAGTAGGTGACGGAATAACTCACGGGCAGCGGATGAATCAGCGCCGGGGGCGAGGCAGAGACGGTTTCGGTGTTTTCGGTTTCTCCGGGTTCGGGTTCCTCGCCGGCTTCTTCTGCGGTTTCAGATTCAAAATCCGCCCCTTCCTCACCCGTTTCGGGCAGGGGGGGACTTGCGCCGTTTCCTGTTTCTTCGGCGTCTTCCGGCGGGTCTTCGGCGGGCAGGGCCGTGTTTTGCGGGCACAGTTCCGGTCCCCAGCCCGACTCATCTCCTGACACCAGAAAAGGCGGCAGTGCGGAGGGGTGGTTTTCAAAAGCGAAGATGTGATCGGTGGGGGTGAATCCCTTGTGGGTGACCTGGGTGTAAAGGCTGTAACCGTCGGGGCGCGGCGGCTGGTTTACGCGGCTCAGGCTCAACTCACCCGGCTCTTCGGCGCAGCGGTAACGCAGGCTGATGGCGGCCTTGGGGCGGTCAAACCGCAGGTGGCTGTCGTTCAGGCCATCGTTCAAGACCACGGCGCTGCGCCCCAATGACCCGGTGCTCAGCAACACCCCCCTCTGCCGCCACACACCGATGGGATACCCCTGGCCGTCAAAATAACCGCCGTTCACCAGCAGCAGGGCCTGGGCGTGCCGGGCGATTTCCTCAGGGTCGCGGGGGCGGCCCAGGCGGTCGCTGCTGGGCACCACCCGCAGGCGAAAGTCCGGGCAACTGGCGTTGTAAACCGCGTGGAAATAAGTGAGGGGGCCTTTGTCGTCGCCGTCCATCACGGTGTCCACCGAAAGACAGGCGTGGGGTTTCTGGCTCTCTACCGTGTGATAGGCCCAGGGCCAAGCC
>CAYJOG010000667.1:0-1520 GCA_964371695.1 uncultured bacterium | reverse complement strand
GTGCTGCTGGAACCCCTGGGCCGCCTGGCCGACCCGACTTTCACCGCCCCCGTGGGCATCAACTGGGGCATTGACTTCAGCCCCGGCACGGTGATTCAGGTGGGTTATGACAAAAAGCCGGACATTGACCAGATCAACCAGACGGTTTCGGATTTTTCAAAACAGACCGGCGTGAAGTTCCGTCAGGCTCAGGCGGTGTCTGTTGCTGGCAGCGAAGGCCCCCGGCACCGGGTGAGCCTGCGCCTGGGCTTCATGAAAAAGCAGCAGTCCGACAAACTGATGAAGGAACTTGAAGAAGCCACCGGCGAGTTCCAGATTCTCCAGAAAGACAGCGTGGGGCCAATCGTGGGCAAATCCCTCATGAAAAAAGCCCTCTATGCCGTGTTCTGGGCGTCGTTGCTGATTTTCTTTTATGTGTGGTGGAAATTTGAACCTGCTTTTTCCATTGGTGCGCTGGCGGCCCTGGCCCACGACGTGTTCGTGATGCTCACGGGCATGGCGCTGTTCCGTTTTGAGGTGAACAGCCCCTTTGTGGCGGCCATGCTGGTGGTGATCGGTTATTCGGTGAACGACACCATCGTGATCTTCGACCGCATCCGCGAAAACGCCCGCCACATGCGCCGCGTGAGCGCCGAAGAAGTCTTCAACACCAGTGTCAATCAGGTGCTGGGCCGCTCCATCACCACCGTGGGCACCGTGGTGATTGTGCTGGTCACCATCACCCTGTTCGGCGGTGCGTCGCTGCGGGACTTCTCCGGCTCGCTGCTTGTGGGTGTCGCCACCGGGGCCTACAGCTCCATCTGCATCGCGTCGGCCATTGCCCTGGGGCTGGGCCGCCACAAACGTTATGGGGGCAAAATCAGCCACCAACTGGTGTTTGGCGGGGCGAAACCCAAAACCCCTCATGCTGGGGCCGAAGGGTCAAGCGAGGGCCTGACGGATGCTGAAATCGCCGCTGGTCTGGACAAGTCCGTGAACCCCAGGGAACTGCCACAATCTGCGGCGGGCCAGCCCCCGCGCCACCGGCGGCGCTGAAGCAAAGGCGGCGGCATGAAAACCTTCCGCCAGGAGCTTTCGTTTCATGTGCCCTCGCGGGTGGGGTTCCTCAATATCACGCCCCAGGTGCAGGATTGCATTCACCAGAGCGTCTTGAAAGAATGTCTGGTGCTGGTGAACTCCATGCACATCACCTCGTCGGTGTTCATCAACGACGACGAACCCGGCCTGCACAAAGACTACGCCAAGTGGCTGGAACAACTGGCCCCCCACGAACCGGTGAGCCAGTATCGCCACAACGACACGGGCGAAGACAACGCCGATGCGCACATGAAACGCCAGGTCATGGGCCGCGAAGTGGTGGTGGCCATCAGCGGCGGCAAACTGGACTTTGGCACATGGGAGCAGATTTTTTATGGCGAGTTTGATGGCCGCCGCAAAAAACGTGTGCTGGTGAAAATCATCGGTGAGTGAGTTCCATCCTTTCATTCCTGGCGAAGAACGCTTCAGTGCCTGATTGGTGG
>CAYJOG010000666.1:0-1521 GCA_964371695.1 uncultured bacterium | reverse complement strand
CTTGGTCAATACCACCCTCTCCCATCTGACGACGGGAGAGGGTAAAGAGCGGCGGGCGTTTCTTTTACCCTCTCCCCGCCCGGCTTTAAGTCTGGCTCTGGCGCTCCATGGCGGCCTTGAAGGCGTCACCCATGAGTGAGCCGGTGTCGATGATGTCTTCGTTCTGCTTGAGCATCGCCTCGGCGGTTTCGGCGCGGACTTCCTGTTCGCGCACCTTGCGCAGACTCAGCTTGATGATGGGATTGTCCATGCGCACTTCCATCACGCGCCAGTCCAGCTCCTGGCCCTCTGCCAGCACCGGCACCGCTTCGTCTTCGTGGGCCAAGTGGTCACTGGGGCAGAAGCCTTCGTAATTTTCATCCAGCGCCACGGTCACACCGGCGCTGGTCTGGCTTTTGACGGCGCCCTTCACGTTCTGGCCCATGGGAAACAGCGCCCGTGCGCGCACCATGGGGTTATCAATGGCGGCCTTGATGCTGAGGGAGATTTTGCCGTCTTCGCGCCGCAGGTGAATCACCTTGGCGTGGACCTCTTCGCCCACCTTCACCACTTCTTTGGGGTCTTCCACCGGAAACCACGACAGGTTGCTGATATGCACCAGCCCCTGCAGACCCTCGCCCATGTCCACAAACGCGCCGAACTGGGCCACGCTTTTGACAGTGCCCACCACGGTGTCGCCCACGTTCAGTTTGTCCAGAAAAGAATCGCGCTTGTCGCGGCGCTCGCGCTGCAACACGCTTTTGCGGCTGAACACCACTTTTTTGCGGGGTTTGTGGTGAACTTCGAGAATCTCCACTTCGATTTCCTGGCCCACGTATTTGTCCAGGTTGTCCACCCGTTTCAGGTCCACCAGCGAGGCGGGCAAAAAGCCCTCCACGCCTGCGGCCACTTCCACCAGCAGGCCGCCCTTGATGGCCTTGCGCACAATGCCGCTGATGCTGGCGCCCTGCTCGTGGCAGGTTTTCAGTTCGTCCCACAGGCGCACCTGATCAGCCCGGCGCTTGCTGACTTCCACTTCACCATCGCCGCCCCGGCCCCGGCGCAGCACCATCACTTCCACCTTCAGGCCCGGCACAACCAGATCAGGCTCTTCAAAGTCCGTCAGGGGCACAGCGCCCTCGGTTTTCAGGCCGATGTCCACATAGGCGAACTGCTCGTCCACCTTGGCGACAATGCCCTCTACCAGTCGGCCTTTGCCGGATTCCTGTTGTTCCTGCTCATCGAGCAGTTCAGCCATCGTAGGCAGCTGTTCAAGAGCCTGCTCGCGGCTCTTGTCCGTTGGTCCGTTACTCATGGTGCCGTGTTCCTCCCAGTCCTTCCGTGCCCGTTTGGGTGCTGGCCACCTGGCCGCACCCCTCACCCTCAGGCGTGGCGAACGATTCTAGCAACATAACCGGACTGAGGCAAAGGGAGATTGACAATGGCCAAAACGGGTCTTTTGGAACGGGAATGGGGGAAAGGAAGCGCGGTAGCCCCGGCGTCTCGCCGGGAGAATAAAAACCGCCGCAGGCGGCACAAAAC
>CAYJOG010000665.1:0-1524 GCA_964371695.1 uncultured bacterium | reverse complement strand
GGGACATCCATGTCCCGCAAGAGCCTGTTTCTATTACACCATGTTTCACATGGCGTAATTTAATAACAGGCTCTTAGGGAGGAGGCTGGAAATTGGAAAAGGCAAACAACCAATTGATCTCTGGCGTCATTCCCGCAAAAGCGGGAATCCAGCCAAACAAAAGCCCAAAGCCATTTTCTGGTGACACCGCAGTAGCCACGGGCGTCTCGCCTGTGGCATAAAAAACAAAGACCAAAAACTTTATTTGGTTTTTTGCCTTTGAATTAACCCCTTTGGTTTTGAAAAAACTCTGACACCACGCCCTCCATCACGCCCGCTGGGCCCACTGATATTTTTCCAGGTTGCGATCCAGCATCAGCTTCATGGCCCGGTGTGCGAGGGCGGTCAGGTCCGGGTCTTCGGCCAAAAGCGCCTCGGCGTCTTCCCGCGCCCATTCCAGCAACTTCTGGTCAGCGGAGCGGTTCAGGTCGGCGATGGCGAAGTCACTGAAAAAACCGCTCTGCTCAGTGCCCAGCACCCGCCCCGGGCCACGAATGGCCAGGTCCAGGCGGGCCACCTCAAAACCATCGTCGGTGTTGGCCATGACATAGAGCCGCTCGCGGGCCTTTTGGCCCTTCAGGTCGCCAAACAGCACGCACAACCCTTTGCCGCTGCCTCGCCCCACCCGGCCCCGCAACTGGTGCAACTGGCTCAGACCAAACCGCTCGGCGTGTTCAATCACCATCAGCGTGGCCCCCGGCACGTCCACCCCCACTTCAATCACGGTGGTGGCCACCAGCACATCCAGCTCGCCCCGCCGCAATCCCTCCATGGCGGCTTCTTTTTCGGCCACCTTCATGCGGCCGTGCAGCAGGCCCAGGCGCAGGTCAGGCAGTTCGATTTTCAGTTCTTCATAACGGGCTGTGGCAGCGCTCGCTTGCAGGGCTTCGCTCTCTTCAATCAGGGGACACACAAAATAAACCTGCTCTTTTCGGGCCACTGTTTTTCTGATGAGTTCGGCCACCTCTGTTTTCTGTTCCAGCGGCAACACCAGCGTGTTCACCCCCGCCCGTGTCTTGGGCGGCCGGGCGATCACGCTCAGCGTGAGGTCGCCATATTTGGTGAGCGCCAGCGTGCGGGGAATGGGCGTGGCCGTCATCACCAGCAGGTCGGCCAGAGGGGCTTTTTGTGTGAGGTGGTGGCGTTGTTCCACACCAAAACGGTGGTGTTCGTCCACCACAATCAGGCCGAGTTTTTCAAACCCCACGTTGCGCTCAAACAGGGCGTGGGTGCCCACCACCAGTTGAATCTGGCCGTGGTGCAGCGCCATTTTCAACGCCTGTTTCTGAGTTGCAGAAAGACTGCCGGTGAGCAGACCCACGTGAAACCCCGTGCCCGCAAACAGGCGCTTGAGGGTGATGAAATGCTGCTCGGCGAGGATTTCGGTGGGGGCCACCAGCGCCGCCTGCTCGCCCAACCCCGCCACCGCCGCCATCGCCAGGGCGCACACCGCCGTTTTGCCGCTGCCCACGTCGCCCTGCAACA
>CAYJOG010000664.1:0-1531 GCA_964371695.1 uncultured bacterium | reverse complement strand
TTTTTTTTTTTATCACCCCCCCTGGGGGGGGGTTCCCAAAAAAACCGCCACGCCATCCGACCTCTCCCTCAAGGGGAGAGGTGAAGGACCGCCCCGCTTTTTGCGCTACCATTTCCGAAAATGCTCTAACACAAATCGCAGACTTCTCGCCCTCACCACCCTGTTGCTGGCGGCTGGCGCGCAGCAGGTGTGCGCAAAAGAAACCAGCTTTTACACCCTGTCTGGCCACTGGCAGTCAGGCTCAAAAAACCGGGGGTTGTCCGAACTGAACCAAGCCGCGCCCAAGGGCCTGACGTTTTTGCAGGTTCGCCTTGTCCGTGAAAACCCCAGCAAGGATTACCGCCTGCGTGTGACTGACCTGGGCCTTTCCACCATGCGCCTGCAAGAGGACTATCGCCTGCTGGATCACCTCACCACCTGGACAGTGTGGCGTCAACACCGCTGGTTTCGCAGTCCGCTGGCCGGGAGTTTTTCGGGGGATGTGGACCGCCGTGAAGGCGCGCTTGCGATGGAGCACCAGGGCCGCTGGCCCCTGTGGTGGCAGGCGGGCTGGCTGAATCAGCACGACCGATCCGGCGCGGCCACAGGTTTTTCTACTCTGTCGGGCGCGCTCAAGACCGCCCACCGCGTGCAGGGCCGGGGGCTGTTCCAGATGAGCCTCTCGGCGCGCCAGCGGCAGGGCCACGACAACCCCGCCGCGCCGCTCACCGGCCCGCAGGATGCAAAGCACATGCGCCTCGCGGCGTTGCTGGGGGGGCCGCTGGGTCAGCGGGGGGTTTACCGTTTTTCCCTGACGCATCAGGGTGCGAAACTGGAGGACACCGCCGGAAAAAACACGGCCACACAGGCGGCGGGGGTGCTCACGTTTTCGCCGGGCCGCCACTGGCAGGCGCGGGTGGCCCTCAGCCAGAAGTGGTCAGACCAGGACATCACGCGCAACGCGTGGGCCAGGCGTCAGGGGCAGGCGGCGGTATCGGCGGTGTGGCGGCCTGGCCCACGGGCCACGGTGCGGCTGGGTCTGCACCACCGCCGGGGCACGCAAGCGCGCCAGACCCCCGCCGATTTCGCCCTGGGGCGCACGGCGTCGCAAACCGGCAGCGCCACAGCCCGCACGGCCAACCTTGGCTTGGTGTGGCGTCTGGGGAAGAACAGTGAATATAGGGGCGTGGGTGATTGGAGCCGGTGGCGCGACCTGCCCCGGACGCGTCTTGTGGCCGGTGCGGGGCCTGAGCGGCCTTCACCGTTTGCAGAACATCAAAACCGCGTGCGGCACCAACTGAACTGGACAAAAAACCGCCACAGCGCCGGTGTGTTTTTTCAACAGCAGCACCGCCGCCACGGGGGCCGGGGGCTGAACACGCGCGAAAATCGCTGGGGTCTGAATGGTGCTTTTTCTCTCAAACGGGGTTGGGAAATGACGGCGGACCTGTTTGCCGAAAACCGTCGTAGCCAACAGGATGCCGCCAACCCCATGGGCCTTTCGGCGGCGGCGCTGGCCGATTTTGAAAAGGCGTTTGGCGTGGGCAAAAAC
>CAYJOG010000663.1:0-1534 GCA_964371695.1 uncultured bacterium | reverse complement strand
CCTGTTTGGTGACGCCTTCGGCGTTTTATTGCTCCCGGCGGGACGCCGGGGCTACCAATAAACCTGACAGCAGTGGACACTCCTGTCCGTGCCACTGAAGGGAATAAAGAAGAAGGCGTACTGCCCATATTTCAACTGGACTGCCGCTTTCGCGGGAATGACGGCGGGTTGGTCAAGGTTTGGACATGAAACCTCGTCAATGCTCTACCATCTCCGAAAATGCTCTGACCTGTTTTTATCCCACTGCTTCGGCGGTGCCGCGATAAACCTCACCCATCTTTTGCGCCACGGCCTGGGGGGTGTAGCAGGTGCGAAACCGCCGCAGGCCCTCTTCGATGAACCGAAGGCGCAGGGCAGGCTCCATCAGCATCCGCCCCATGGCCTGGGCCAGGGCCGCCGTGTCGCCCTCCGGGAACACCAGCCCGGCCTCGCCAATGACTTCAGGAATCGAGCCGCTGTCTGAGCCTGCCACCGGCACGCCACAGGCAAAGGCCTCCACCACCACCCGGCCAAACTGTTCCTTCCAGGTGGCGGTGCTCTGGCTGGGCATCACCAGCACGTCCTGGGTTTTCATCCAGCCCGGCACCTCGGCGGGCGGCACGCGGGGGTGAATGAACACCCTGTCTTCCAGCCCCAGTTGGGCGATGCGCTGGCGCAGCGTGGCCTCTTCCGGTCCCGTGCCCAGATAGGTGAGATGCACCGGCGCGGCCAGGGTGCGGACGAGCTGGGCAAACGCCTCCAGCAACACAAAAATCCCTTTTTCGGTGAGGAGTTTTCCGGCGTAGCCAATGCGGGCTTCCCGCTGGGGATGCAGGGGTGACCAGAGCGTGTGAAGCGCCGGAACCGAGAACTCCGGGGGGCCGTTCACCGCCAGGGGCACATCATAAAGCGGGCCACGATAACCCTTTTCGCGCAGCACTTCCAACACGCCCCGCGAGCAGCCATAGGCCCCCGCCGCCGCCCCCAGCACCCGCCGCTCGATGGGGCCAAAAGGGGGCGGAAAATGTTTGAAAATGTTCTGGGCGCTGGCCACCACCAGGCGCGCCTGGGGGGCAAACAGGCGGCGATAAAAAAGCGTCTGGGCGCTGGTGAGGGTCCAGGGTTC
This sequence comes from uncultured bacterium, assembly GCA_964371695.1. Classification (GTDB taxonomy): domain Bacteria; phylum CAYJOG01; class CAYJOG01; order CAYJOG01; family CAYJOG01; genus CAYJOG01. The sequence continues at coordinate 429 of CAYJOG010000663.1, read as the reverse complement.
GTCGTGCAGGTCAATCACGTCGGGTTTGAAGCGGCGCATGAGACCCCCCAGGCGGTTGAGGTAAAACGCCAGCGTGTAGTGGGTGGGATAAAAAGCGAACCCCTGCACCAGACCAGGGTGCGCCCCCGTCGCCGCCGCTTTTTTGCCCCCCTCAAAACCAGCCTGTGGGCGCAGGGCCAGCAGTTCATCGCCGGGCCAGGCGGCGGCGTAGGCATCCAGCCACGGGTGGTTGCTGGGCTCGGTGAGCTTGTGCTGGATGAGCAGGATTTTCATGACGCCGCAAACACATCATAAAGACCCGGCTCTTGGCCAGGGGCGGGCGTGCCGTTGGAGCATTTTCGGAATTGGTGAGTCATGCATCGTCTGAAAGCCCCGCCCTGGCTGGCGTCATTCCCGCGAAAGCGGGAATCCAGTAAAACATAGGCCAAA
>CAYJOG010000662.1:0-1542 GCA_964371695.1 uncultured bacterium | reverse complement strand
GTTTCCTCCAGATGCGCCAGGGGGTCGGCGATCTCCGGCGCTTTGTCTATGTTCAGCAGCGGCACCCACACCAAGCTCTGCTCGTTGGCCTTCAGTCCGCTCATGCTGATGACCTCCATTTTCAATAACACCGCGTCGCCCCCCATGGCCAGGCCCGACCACGCCAGGTTCGGAAACTCCGCCGCGTTCTGATACTTCTCGGTGAGCAGAATCCGCGCCCGGTGGGTGTCTTCGGGGGCATCCACAATGCTCAACGGGCCTTCCAGCAGAATGCTGGCATATTCCCCCAGGCCAAAGGCCCACCAGTCCACCTCAAAACACCCGTTGGGGTTTTGTTGCAACGCCTGCTGCTTGCGCCCCCCCTTGCGAAAGGGGATGTAAAGAACCCCTGCCTCATACAAAAAAGGCATGGGCACGATGTAGGGCGCACCGTCACTCACCAGCGCCAAACGGCCCAGCGGCTCTCGCACGAGAAACGCTTCCATCTCTTTTTTGTCCATGGGTGTGCGCAACATAAATAAAAGTGTATTAAAAAGGACAAAGTTGTCCATGATGCAGGTCAGGGAATGGCCAGAAGAAATGCCGGGAAATTGCCACGGGTGGCAATTTGGCGGTTGGACGTCAAGTAGGCGTCGCGCTAACGTGAGCGGTGCATGAGCAGCCAGGTCCTCAAAAGCCGTCTGAACCCCAGGGACGCCGAGTTTCAGGAGAACGCCCGACACCACCGGGCGCTGGCGCAGGAGCTGAAAGAGAAGCTGGCCTGGGCCGGTGGGGGCGGGGGCGAAAAAGCCCGCCGTCGCCACGAAGAACGGGGCAAGCTGCTGGTGCGCGACCGCATCGGCCTGCTGCTGGACGAAGGCAGTCCTTTTCTGGAACTCTCGCCTCTCGCCGCCATTGACCAGTACGGCAACGACGCCCCCTCGGCGGGCATTGTCACCGGCATGGGCCGGGTCAAGGGCCGCATGGTGATGGTGGTGGCCAACGACGCCACCGTAAAGGGCGGCACCTATTACCCCGTCACCGTCAAAAAACACCTGCGCGCCCAGGACATTGCCCTGGAAAACAACCTGCCCTGCGTGTATCTGGTGGACAGCGGCGGCGCGTTTCTGCCCATGCAGGCCGAGGTATTCCCCGACCGCGACCACTTTGGCCGTATCTTTTTCAATCAGGCCCGCCTCAGTGCGCGGGGCCTCACGCAGGTGGCCGTGGTGATGGGCAGTTGCACCGCCGGGGGAGCCTATGCGCCCGCCATGAGCGACGAAACCATCATCGTGGCGAATCAGGGCACCATTTTTCTGGGGGGGCCGCCGCTGGTCAAGGCCGCCACCGGCGCAGACGTGACCGCCGAGGAACTGGGGGGTGGCGCGGTGCATGCGCGCCTGAGCGGCGTGGCCGACCACCTGGCCAGCGACGACCGCGACGCCCTGGGCCGGGCGCGGGCCATCATCGGCCACCTGCCGCTGGGGCCCCCCCCCCCCCCCCCCCCCCGCGGGCCCCCCCCCCCCCCCCCCCCCCCCCACAACCCCCCGGGGGGGGGGGTTT
>CAYJOG010000661.1:0-1542 GCA_964371695.1 uncultured bacterium | reverse complement strand
GCCTGGGTGCTGGGCATAGACGGCGGCGGCACCAAAACCCGCCTTTGGTTGATCCGCGAGGACGGCCAGACGGGGGCCGTGAGTGTGCAGGAGGGCACCAACCTGCACGATGTGTCCGAAGACCAGGCCCTGGCCTCGCTCACGCTGGGGCTGGAGGAGCTTTTCTCGGACACCGGCGCGGGGCCAGAGCACATTGCCTCGGCGGCCTGGGGCGCAGCGGGGGTGGACCTGCCGGGCGACCAGGAGCGTTACGCCCACCTGCTGCACCGCCTGGGTCTGCCGCGCCCCGTGGTGATACAGAACGACGTGCAGGCCAGCCACCGGGCGGCGTTCGCCCACGGTCAGACGGGGGTGATGCTCAACGCGGGCACCGGCTCCATCGCCTATGGCCGCCATGGGGGCCACGAGCGGCGCACCGGCGGCTGGGGCGACCTGCTGGGCGACGAAGGCAGCGCCTATGCCATCGCCCTTTCGGGTCTCAAAAAAGTGGTCAAGGCGCTGGATGGCCGGGGGCAGCCGACGACTCTTGGCGAAAAAATGGCCCAGTCCGCCGGTGAGGTTTCGGTGGAGGCCCTGCTGAAAAAAACCATGGAGCACACCGTGCCCCGGCATGCCATTGCCGCGTTGGCCCCCGCCGTGGCCCAGGCCGCTGGCGAGGGGGACATGCCCGCCATGATGGTGCTGGAGCAGGCGGCGGTGGACCTCGCCGCCCTGGTGCTGGCGGTGGCGCGGGGGCTTGTCATGCCCTCGCCGGTGAGGGTGTGCCTGATGGGCGGGGCCTTTCGCCTGGGGCCGCCGCTGATGGAACCCTTCATGGAGGCGCTCCACAGCCTGCCCATGACCTGCCAGATCACACCGGCGGATTTCCCCCCCGAGGCAGGCGCGGTGCTGCTGGCGATGGACCGCCTGGGCGTCATTCCGCCCGACCGGGAAAAAGCCCTCGTGTCCACGCTGGCGAGCCTGGGGGCGGTCATTCAGCCCGTGCCGTTATGACATTTTTTGCGAGTTTAAATAAATGAACCATCGTGCCCTCTCCCCGCTGGGGAGAGGGTGGTCCGCAGGACCGGGTAATGGGCGCGGGATGGTCTTTTGGGAGTGCGGTAGCATATTGATGCTGCCGGGCGCGCCCAGCGGCACGATAGTGCCGGGGCAAAACATAAACAAAAAATCCAGACAAAAGGGAGGTGTTTGCCGCTGAACAACTCTCTCTCCTCGTCGCCCGTGCCCTGCCCCGGCTGCGGAAGCACCAACGCCACGCCGCTTTATGTCGCCAGCGACGAAAACTGGTGCCGCGCCGAGGCCTTCACGCAGTTTTATGCCGATCACCTGCACGGCCCCTATGTGCGGTGTAATCAATGCGGCCTGTGGTTTGTCAACCCCAGGCCCAGAGAGGCCGATCTCACGGCGCTCATTCACACCAACGACAACACGGGTTATCTGGGCGAATGGCATTGGCGCAGCGCCAATGATCAGTTGGCAGCGCGGCAACTGGGGCGGTTTGTGAAGGGCGGGCGCGTGCTGGAGCTGGGCTGTGGTCAGGGG
>CAYJOG010000660.1:0-1564 GCA_964371695.1 uncultured bacterium | reverse complement strand
GGCCATGCCCAAGCGGGCAAAAAAACGCTGGTGTTCATGCCCTATCACGACCCGCTGGAAGATATGGGGGAATGGGTGGTGCAACTGGTGAGCGAGTCTCTGGGTAAACACAAAGGCAACCGCCGGGTGGGGCTGACGCCGGTGCGGGCGCTGGGCAGCCGCGACCAGCACAGTTATCTGCAACTGATTCAGGATGGCCCCCGCGACAAACAGGTGATGGTGCTCACGGTGGAAAAACCGTTGGCGGAAGACCCCGCCGTTTCGGCGCTCAGGGACTGGCCGGAGTTTCCGCCGCTGTTGACCGGCCACAGCCTGCACGGTGTGCAAACGGCCCAGGCCAGGGCCACCGCCCAGGCTCTGGCGCAGGATGGCGTGCCGGTGAGCCTGTGGTCTTTGAACCGCCTGAGCGAAGAGTCCATGGGTTATTTCTTTGGCGTGTGGATGGTGCTGGTGCCCGCCCTGGCCGAAAAAATGAAAATCAACGCTTTTGATCAGCCGGGTGTGGAAAAGAGCAAAAAAGAGACCGCCCGCCTACTGAAAAGGCGGTAAAACGGCCACCGTTAAACGTTTGTTCCGGGTGTCGGTGAATCTGCTCAAGAAAAAATCGCCCCATCCGATAACCGGAATGTAATGGAAGCGATTCAATCAGCAAATGTGTGGCAGCTCCTGGCGAAACTCACCGCCGGGCGCACCAGCTCTGCACGGGAAAACCAGGAGCGGATTCAGCGGGAGGCCCCCCGCGCCGCCACGGCCCAGGCAGTGCAAGAGGTTCAGGCCCCGGCCTCTGAAGCCGTTGAGTCGCAACAGCCGGTCCAGCAGGGCGTGTCTGTCAAGGCCCCTGAAGCACGCCCTGCGGCGGACCCGCTGGAAGACCTCGCTGCCGAGGCTGCGCCCAATTATCAGCGCGCCCTGGTGGCTGCCAGCGCCCAGCGCCAGCGGCTGAATGCCGACATTCAGCGCCTGAAGGCCGAATTGGCCGCCAAAGGCGAGGCTGTTTCAGAGCAGGAAGCCCATGAACTGGTGCGGGACATGCAACGGCTGGAAGACACGCTGGAGCGGCACATTCGCCGCCTGTTGCAGTCTGACGCGCTCAACCGCCTGGGGGCTGAGGCCCCCGGTGTGAGTGGCGACTCGGTGCTCACCACCGGCTTGGTGGCTTTTGTGAAAAACAGTCAGGCGGCTCTTTTGCTGGGGCGTGTGAATCTGCCCGATGCACCGGCCCCTGTTGTGGATGAGACCCCGGCGGCAGAAGCCGAACCGGCTGTGAGCGCCGATACCACCACGCCGGCCCGTGTGCTGCAACGCCTGCTGCAAGGCCAGTTGCCGCCGGTGCAGTCCGCCAGGGCCGAGCAGTCCGACAACCTGCTGGGCGAACTGAGCCTCAGCGGCTTGGCGGCGTAGGGTTTTTCCCCCTCTTCCCCGCTGGGGCTTGTCATTCCCCACAAGTGGCGTCATTCCCGCGAAAGCGGGAATCAGTAGCACAGGCATCCTGCCTGTGAAAAAAAACCACCTTATTCCCCTCTCCCCTTTACGGGGAGAGGGTGGTTTCTGCCGTAGCGCAGCG
>CAYJOG010000659.1:0-1573 GCA_964371695.1 uncultured bacterium | reverse complement strand
GTTCGAGCGGAGTCTTTCTGGGTGCCCATTGGGGCACCCAGCCGCGAGAAGGCGACAGCACGCCGGGGCTACGTTAAAAACCCCCGGTCAGTTTATCGCCCCGGTGAAAAACCCGGAGACGACAACACTTTGGCGGACCTGTTTTTGGTCATGGCGGGGGTGTAGGTGACCACCTGGTTTTTGCCCTGGGCCTTGCCCTGATAAAGGGCTTCGTCGGCCTGACAGATGAGCGAAACGGGTGTGACGGTGCGCGGATACCCCTGTGGCCGTGAGCGATCAAACAACACGCCGCTCACACCAAAGGTGGCGCTCAGGCGCAGGTCCATCACCGGCTCGCCCACGTGGGGCAGATAATCCAGACGCACCTTGTTGAGCGCGATGCGCAGTTTTTCGGCCACCAGCGCCCCCTGCTGGGGGGTGGTGTGGGGCAGCAACATGCAGAACTCCTCGCCGCCAAAACGCGCCGCGATGTCGCTCTTGCGCACTTTTTCTTCCAGAAACCGCCCCATGAACTCCAGCAGAAAGTTGCCGCACAGGTGGCCGTAACGGTCGTTGACCTGCTTGAAGTCGTCCAGGTCCATCAGCACCAGTGTCAGCGCCTGACCATAACGCTCGCTGCGGCTGATTTCTTCTTCGAGCCGGTGCAGAAAGTGGGGATAGTTGGGCAGGCCGGTGAGCTGGTCGGTCATGGCCAAGCGGGCCATTTTCTGGTTGAGGGTGAGGATTTTGAGCCGCGCCGCCAACTGTGCAGCAAAGGCGGTGGTGATTTCCATGTGGCTGGCGTCAAAGGCCCCTTTGGCCTTGTTCTGGGCGGTGAGCAGCCCCAGCAGTTCGCCTTCGTCGGTCAGCGGCACGGCCAGCAGGCTTTTGCCCTCGCCCAGGCCGGCAGATGGGGTGGTTTTGCGGGACAGGTCATTCACCACCAGGGGTTGACCCTGTGCGGCGGCCTGGCCGGGCAGGCCATCGCCCACCGCCAGAGACTGCCGAAAAATGGCATTGCCGCCATAGGCCCCACGGGTCACCAACTGGTCGCCTTCCAGAATCCGCAGGTTGGCTGCGTCAAACCCCAACTGCAACTTGCACAGCGACAGGGTTTTATCCACCAGGGCGCTCATATCCATGGCCAGACCCAGCTCCTGCGAAAGGTGCAACAGCAGGCGCAACTGACGGTTCTCCTGTTGCAGTTGTTTCATGTTCTGCAGCAGAGCGCTTTCAGAAGGGGGAGGGGTGAGGGTGGACATGGCTCCTTTACCTTTGGGTTATCGGTCTGTATGTGGACTGTTCTTTGTGTGGATTTGAAAAAGAAGCTGTGTCACAAAACGGGTGTGAAGACCATCACAAAACAAGTGACTCTTTTCACAAACATTAAGTTTTAATAAAAACCGGGGCCTGTCAAGGGAAAAGACGAATGAAATTTAACACCTGGGACGGAAATGGGAAAGAAAGACAACCGAGGGGTCAACTATTTGGCGGGCGGCCGCCGCCTTAACCCCCTCTCCCCAAGGGGGGAGAGGGTTGGGGTAATGGGCGCGGGAGGTCTTTTGGGAAAGCGGCAGCATATTGATGCTGCCGG
>CAYJOG010000658.1:0-1578 GCA_964371695.1 uncultured bacterium | reverse complement strand
GATGCAGGCTTCGCCGTCTGCGTCGCTGGTTTTGCTGGTGCTGAAAAAGTTGCCGGGGTTGTTGGGGTCCTGAAACGAAAACTTGACGCTGGCGTTCTGCACGGCGAATCCGCCCGCATTGGTCACCGTCACCTTGATGCCACCCACACCCTGACTGCACGTCGCCAGCGCTGTTCGGGGAACAGCGGCCAGCAACAGGCCCAGCAGCAGCATGGAGGGGAGAACGCCATGAAGTCGTCGTGTGTTCATAAATGGAGCACCTGCTTCTTGCGAGTCATAGAGGTCATTTTGGGAAAGAGCGCGGGGCAAGTCTGCCACCGCTTTTTGTTAATGTCCAGTCCCAGCCGGTATCATTGCGGCCAAACCGGGTGCGGGCGATTTCTCCGCCCGCCGGGCCAGTGGCGCGGGCCTCCACCATGCCGCTTTTGATCACCCACTCATGGGGCACACTGGCATGGATCACGCTGTCCTTTTTTCCGTCGCCATCGCCGGGGCCGCCATCGGTGGCGGTCTGGGTGTCGTTCAGCCACAGGGAAAAACCGGGGGAAAGGCCCTTTTCGGCCCTCACCACCAACGGATAACGGGCCGTGAGGTGGGCGGCACCTGCCCCTGCCGTCAATTTCATGACCTGTTCCGACCCCCAAAATCCGGGGGCGATGACAAACAGCTTGGCCGAAGCCCCCACCGCCGCCATTTTGGCCCAGGGACCTTTTTCAAACAGGATGACGCCATCTTTTTTGCCGTCGCCCGGCTGACGGTCTTTGGCCGGACCATCCAGCAGGGCAGCGGTGCGCGTCACGCCGGTGCCGAAGCGCTTGTCTTTTAACTCCACGCTCGCCAGGAAACCTTCCACTTTATTATCCAGCTCATCCACCATGGTCACTTCCAGTGTGGGAACGGTGGCGGCCCGGCCAGGGCCGCTCACGGGAATCAACACCAGAGCGGCGAAAGCCGAGACGATGGTCCTGAAACGGGGCATGATCAGGGCCAGTAAAAACCCCACCATTGGGCTTGTCAAGGCCGCCTGAATGTTAATGCCGGATTAACACCATGTTCCCGCCTCCTTATATTAGGTGACTGGCAGGCACTGCTGGAAGCGGCATCACGCTTTCCCGGAGTAGCGGCGACGCCCCCGTCGCCGCGAATGGCAAAAACCCCTGATTTTGAAATTGTTGTTGCGCGGTGGGGACACCGCGCCTACTCCAAGGTTGTTGTGGCGTGACGGGGGCGTCGCGCCTACTCATGCAAAACAGATAAAACCTCGGTTTCTTCTTAAAAATCAGCCACCATGGGCGCGCTCCGCCTGTTTCAGGCATCAATCCTCCAGTTCATCAAAAAGGACAGCTCTCTGGTTACAATCCCCCCATGATTCTCGTCCTCAGTGCGTCGGAGCGGGCCAGACTGATTCATGGCCTGAGCATGGCGCTGTCGGTGGGGGCCATGGGGGGCAAGGTGACGGTGTTGCTGGTGCTGCCGGGCCTGCGCAACTTTCTGGAGGAAACCTTCACCGAAGAAACCCCCGGCGCCGACAAACTACCCGACCTGCCCACGGTGAAGGCGCTGCTCAAAGAGCTGGAC
>CAYJOG010000657.1:0-1582 GCA_964371695.1 uncultured bacterium | reverse complement strand
CTGCTCACCACCCAGGGGGCCCTGAACGACCTGCGGGACCGGTTGAAAAGCACGCTGGACGAAGAAGACGCCCAGCGCGAAGCCGCCATGAAGCTGGGGCGTGAACTGAGGCGGGATTCCACCACCGCCATTCGCCTGGCCCATCAGGGCAAAATCGCCGAGGCCCAGGCCCTGCTGGCCCCGTTGCTGGCCAAAGCGGCGGACCTGACGTGCCGCGAGTTGCAGTTCCGGTTTGTGCGCGACCAGTTGCAGGAATACGCCGAGGCGGCCCTGCTGCTGGCGCTGCTGTTGGACAATCCCCTGCCCACGCCCGAAGACCTGAACCTTTCCCCCGCCCCCTGGCTGCTGGGGTTGTCGGATGTCATTGGCGAGGTGCGCCGCACGCTGATGCGCCTGGACCCCCTGACACAGGCCGCCGAGCAGGCCCGCTGGCTGACGGTGATGGACGCCCTGTGGCAGGTGGTGAGCGTGTTTGACCACCCCGATGCAATTTTGCCCATTCGTTCCAAGCAAGACCAGATGCGCTCTATCATCGAAAAAACAAGGTCTGAAGTGACCTTGCTGGGCAGCCAGGCCCGCCTCACGGCCCTGCTTCAGAAAAACCCCTGATCTAAGGAGCTTCACCCCCATGGAAATCAGACTGGCCCAGGTGTTCGGATTCTGCGAAGGGGTGGAAAAAGCCATTGAAAAAGGCGAACGTGAATCCACCCGGCAGGATGCCGTCCACACACTGGGGGAGCTGATTCACAACCCCATGGAGGTGAACCGCCTGAAAAGCCTGGGGGTAAGCCCCGTGCCCAGTGTGGAAGAACTCTCGCCGGGCCAGACGGTGCTGGTGCGTGCCCACGGCTTGCCCAAGCAGGAGATGAAAACCCTGCGGGAGAAGTTCCGCGTGGTGGACGCCACCTGCCCGCTTGTCACCAAGGTGCAGCGGGCCGCGCAAAAAGAGAGCCAGGCCGGGCGCACGGTGATTCTTTTTGGCAACCCCAACCACCCCGAAATCAAGGGAGTCATCAGCTACACCCACGACCACCGGGTGGTGTATTCGCTGGACGAACTGAAGGCCGTGGCGGCGGAACTGCAAAACACCCCCGTGGCCCTGCTGAGCCAGACCACCGCCGGTGTGGCGAAATTTGAAGAGGCGGGTCAATATCTGCTGGCCCACCACCCCGACGCCGTGGTGCGCAACACCATCTGTTACGCCACCGTAGAGCGGCAAGAGGCCGTGGACGAACTGGCCCGCGAGGTGGACGCTGTGCTGGTGATCGGCGGGCCGAACAGCTCCAACACCAAACAACTGGCGGCGGTGGCGGGGCGGCACTGCCCACGGGTCTATCTGCTGGAGAACGCTGGGGAACTCGACCCCGAATGGCTGCGGGGCGTGAACGTGCTGGGCGTGACCGCAGGGGCCAGCACACCCCAGTGGATCATCAACGAAGTGCTGGAGCGGGCCGCCGCGCTCAGCGAAGCGGCGTAGAGACGACTCGGACTAGAGCAAGTTCATTTTTGACGTAGACAGATGGCGGTGCCAGACCTTGCCCTCTCCCTCAGGGAGAGGGCAGCCCGTGACTGAACAGCGTGA
>CAYJOG010000656.1:0-1584 GCA_964371695.1 uncultured bacterium | reverse complement strand
ACCCAACATCGTTCCCTCTCCCCTCTGGGGAGAGGGTGGTCCGTAGGACCGGGTGAGGGGCAAAACATAAGCAAAAAATCAAAAAAAACAGTGGTTTTTTGTCTTTGAATAAACCCCTCACCCCAACCCTCTCCCCATTAAAGGGGAGAGGGGGCGGGGGGCGACATTCTTGGAAGAACAAAAACAATCTGCACCCACCTGCATAGCGCTCTTTCCATGTCCACGCCACTCAACATCACCATCATCGCCACGGGCAACGAACTGCTCACCGGCGTCACGCTGGACACCCACAGTCGCAGCCTGAGCCAACTCGCCACCGAACTGGGACTGGGGGTGTCGCGCCACCTCACGGTGGGAGACGACCTGCCTGACCTGTTGTGGGCCTTTGGCGAGGCCGCCAAAATCAGCCAACTGGTGTTTGTGGTGGGGGGCCTGGGGCCAACGGTGGATGACCTCACCCAGCCCGCCCTGGCGCAGTTTTGCGGCAGACCCCTGGTGCGCAGTGAAGAAGCCCTGGCCCAACTCACCCGGCTCTACGCCGCCCGCAGCCTCACCCTGCACGACAACAACACCAAGCAGGCCGACTTCCCCGAAGGCAGCGAGATTCTGCCCAACCCCATCGGCACGGCGGCGGGTTTTTCGGTGGTGTCTGAAGGGGTGCGGTTTGTGTGTCTGCCCGGTGTGCCCCGCGAGTTTCACCGCATGGTGGCGGAGCAGGTGAAACCCCGCCTGCCGGTGTGGTTCCCCACCGTCTCGCCCATGCAGCGCGTGGTGCTGCGCACCTTTGGCGCCACGGAATCGGGCCTGGACCGGCGCATTGCTGAAATTGGCGATTTCCCGCCAGAGGTGAAGGTGGGCTTTCGCCATTCGTTCCCCGAAAACGACGTGGTGCTGCTGGCCGCCCCCAACCGGGCGCAGGAACTGGAACAGGCCAAAACCCTGGTGAAAGAAAAACTTGGTCCTTTGGTCTACAGCGAAGGCCCCTCCATTGCCGAAACCGTCATTGCACTGCTGAAAGAGAAAAACCTCACCCTGCTGGTGGCCGAAAGCTGCACCGGTGGCCTGCTGGGGGCGGGGCTGACGGCGGTGGCGGGGGCCAGCGAAGTGTTCGACGGCGGGGCCATCACCTATCACAACGGCGCCAAGCGGCAGTTTTTGGGGGTGCCCCAGGAACTGCTGCAAAACCACGGTGCGGTGAGCGAGGCCACGGTGCTGGCCATGGCCACGGGGGTGCGCCGCGAGCGCGCCAAGGGCAGCCTGCCGCTGGAAAAAAGCGTGTCCCTGGCCATCACGGGCATTGCCGGGCCGGGGGGCGGCACGGAGGAAAAACCCGTGGGGACGGTGTGGATTGGTCTTTCCGGCCCCTGGGGCGAGGCGGCGCGGTGTTATCAGTTCCGGGGCGACCGCGAGCAGAACCGCCAGCTCAGCGTGCGCTCGGCCCTGGAACTTTTACGGCGGCAACTGCTGGGGCTTGTGCTGGATATTAAGGAACGGCAATGAAAATTCTTGTTCAGAAAACCCCCATTTTGCCCTCTCCCCTTTACGGGGAGAGGGTGGCCGACGCAGTAGGGCGGGCGTCCCGCC
>CAYJOG010000655.1:0-1599 GCA_964371695.1 uncultured bacterium | reverse complement strand
GGGCATTCCTCACACCCCCATGGCGGGCATCGAGGCCACCGTCAAGGCTCTGGAAACCTGAAAAAAATGAATGTGCGCTGAGGCAGTCCGCTGACTGTGTCGCAAAAAAAGCTGACGAAAGCCAGCCCATCCCTCACCCAAGGAGAAAATTGTGAAAGCCAAAGTTGTGGTGCTCGACCCCATCAGTCAGACCGGTGTGGACATTTTGCGTCAGTCACTGGACGTGGATGTGTTTACCGGCAAGAGAGAAGAAGAAATCCTGGGTTTTGCAGCGGACTATCAGGGCATGGTGGTGCGCAGCCAGACAACGGTCACGCCCGCCATTCTCAAGGCGGCCAAAAACCTGCGCATCATTGGCCGCGCCGGTGTGGGGGTGGACAACATCGACGTGTCCATCGCCACCGAGCGGGGCATTGTGGTCATCAACAGCCCCGAGGGCAACACCATCGCCGCTGCCGAGCAGGCCCTGGCGCTGATGTTCGCCCTGGCCCGGCATCTGCCCCAGGCCGCCCAAAAGGTGCAGGAGGGCGTATGGGACCGCAAGACTTATGTGGGCAACGAGCTTTATGGCAAAACCATCGGCGTGATCGGCCTGGGCAAGATTGGCGGTTACGTGGCCAAATCGGCGGCGGGGCTGAACATGGACGTGCTGGGTTTTGACCCCGGCATCACCACTGAAAAAGCCCAGCAACTGGGGGCCAGACTGGTGCCCCTGGAGGATCTCATCGCCCAGTCGGATTTCATCAGCTTTCACACGCCGCTGAACGATCACACGCGAGGCATGGTGAACAAGGATTTCCTCGCCCGATGCAAAAAAGGCGTGCGGCTCATCAACTGCGCCCGTGGCGGCCTTATTGACAATCAGGCCCTGGTGGATGCCGTGAACAGCGGCCACGTGGCCGGCGCGGCGCTGGACGTGTTCGAGAAAGAACCCCTGCCCGCCGACAGCGTGTTGCGGGGCATTCCCAACATCATTCTCACGCCCCACCTGGGGGCCAGCACGGTGGAGGCTCAGGAAAACGTGGCGCTGGATGTGTGCCGACAGATTCGCGCCTATCTGGCCGACGACGAGCCGGTGGCCACCGCCGTGAACATGCCCGCGCTCACCTCCGAGACACTGGCCAAGGTCAGTCCCTATCTGGATTTGGCCCGGCACCTGGGCAGCCTCATCAGCCAGATCAACACCCTGTTTGTGGGCGACAAACCTCACCGCAAGCTGGCGTTTACCCTCACGCACCGGGGGCCCCTCAGCCAGCGGGAGCTGGACCTGGTGGGCCGCAGCCTGATTGTGGGGCAGTTCGCCGACCTGCACGAAGACCTGAATCTGGTGAACGCGCCGATGGTGATGGAGCGCCAGGGCATGAGCATTACGCACCAGATCACCAACGCCGAAGACTTTTTACCCAACAGCCTGCGGGTGACGGCGGACATCGATGGAGAAGCCTTCAGCGTGGCGGCGCATCTGGACCTGGACGGCACGCCCAAGATTCATCAGGTGGGGCCGTACCGGGTGGACCTGGTGCCCCAGGGCCGTTTCCTCATCACTCGCCACCACGACCGGCCTGGCATGATTGGCCGTGTGGGCACGCTGCTGGGCGC
>CAYJOG010000654.1:0-1600 GCA_964371695.1 uncultured bacterium | reverse complement strand
GGCAAGGGTCGGCCCTTCAACCCCGTGGCCCATCGACTGGAACTGCTGGCGTCACTGAACATGGTGGACGCCGTGGTGGCGTTCCGCGAGGACACGCCGCGCAAGCTGATCCAGACCATCATGCCCGACGTGCTGGTGAAGGGCGGGGACTATAAACCCGCCACCGTGGTGGGCAGCGAACTGGTGCGCCAGAACGGCGGCCAGGTGGTCATCATTCCGCTGGTGGGCGGCGCCAGCACCTCGGCCCTGGCCGAAAAAATTCGCGGACGCGGAAAATGAAACACCGCCTTTCAGGCCTCTCGGGCGGCGCTCTCGTTTTTGCAGCGCTGCTGGGTTTCGTGGGTTGCGGCGGCGGGGGGAGCACCGAGAGCAGCAGCGCCCCCGCGCTGAAAACCCTGTCGCCGCCTTCGCAGCAGGCCCTCAGCGCCAGCCAGGCCACGGTGCGCATCAGCACCGCCCCCGGCAGCCGGGTGCGCATGGAGGGTGTGGTGTTCACCGAAACCACCGGCCTGTTCAGCGCGCCGTTGCCGCTCAAAATCGGTGAGAACACCTTTTCGCTCGACATCACCACGCCCACGGGCCAGCGCTATAACCAGCCCTATGTGCTGCACCGCCAACTGGGCTCAGTATTCAGCGCCCGCAGCCACCGCACCGGCCGCCGCGAGGTGTTTTATCTGGACCCTGCCCTGGGCGCGCTGGCGCTCACGCCGCTCTCGGCCAGCGAAAGGGCGGAGCAGGAACCAGACCTTTCCGAGGATGGCCAGTGGGTGGTGAGCGTGCGGGCCGCCAGCCGCCCCCGCCTGATGCTTTACAACCTGCCCATGGCGCTGGCCGACAAGGATTTCGGCGTCACCCTTTATGGAACCGCGAGCACAACACTGTTGTCCCAACCCCGTTTTTCGCCCCAGGGCGATAGGGTGCTGTTTTTTGAAACCACCAGCAGCGGCGCACAACGCTGGCGCGAGCTGACGGTGCAGGACAAAACCGTCACCACGGTGCTGGCGGGCCTCGCGGGGGTTGTCTCGCCGGTGTATGACCCGGCCCAGGAGTGGATTTATTTCCTGCTTTCCACCGGCGCGGACAGCGCCCTGTGGCGCGTGCGGCGGGGGGCGGGTTTTCTGCCGCAAAAGCTGGCGGATTTGCAGGGCGAAGGACAGGCGCTGTGTCCGCTGCAGGGCGCACTGGCCGTGCTCACCCGCATCAGCGCGCCGCCCGCCGGGGGCAGCGCGCCCCAGGCCATCGCCCGCGTGTCGGTGGTGCGGCTCACGGACTTCCGCGAAACCCTGGTGCAGACACTGCCCAGCTCTGACCAGTTCACCATTTCATGCCAAACCAGCCAGCAGGTGGTGATGGGCGGCCGCCTGCCCTATCGCAATGGTTATTACGGTGTCACCGACGTGACCGATCTGGAAAACCTCCCCACCGCTCCGCGCTACATCTACAACATCCCCCAACTGGACCAGACGCTGGATCAGGTGGCGGACGTGTCGTTGTAACAGCGGCAAAAAAACAGGAAACGTTTACCGCCGTCATTCCCACGAAAGCGGCAGTCCAGTTCAAAATAAAAATGTTTTTGTCCTTTTCTTCAGGCGGGCGGGAG
>CAYJOG010000653.1:0-1617 GCA_964371695.1 uncultured bacterium | reverse complement strand
CTTCGATCAGGCCGTTTTCAAGGGCATAGGCTTCTTTCAGGCTGACCCACGACATGAAGGCCAGTTCTTTGTGCATCGCATCGGGCGGGCCAGACTCCAGGGCCGTTTCCAGTCCGAAGGCCTTGTAAAAAGCCGCCACGTCCCCCATCACCGGGCCACGTTCCTGCCGGTGATAACTGCCCTCAAAGGGCGACACCAGCACATGGGTGTTGAACAGGGGGTGGTAGTCGTCGTTCACGATGTCCGCAGGAATTTCTTCAAACGCCTCCCGCAGCAATTCCACGGGTTCGGCCAGGGGATGTTTTTCGTCTTTCAGCACATCGCCCAGGTCTTTGAGGATGCCTGCCAGGGCTTCGCCGTCGCGCCCCTCGGGGGGGCCAAAGGTGAGGGCCAGCACGCGGAAGAGGTCCGCGAGCAGCAGTGAGGGTGAGGTGACCTGGGCGGTTGTCATGGCGATTTCTCCAGCGTGAGCGGGGTGAACATGCTGTAGGACTTGCGGGCGCCACGGTCTTCCACGCCGCCGTCCCACACCGCAAAGTTGATGGCGCTGACCCCGCCGGGAACAAGGGCCGGGTCAGCCGTGTCGCCGCTTTTCAGCGGCAGTGTGAACACCACGTGCCACTTGCCGTCTTTGTACACACCCCAGCCTTTGGCGTCTTGCTGGCGCTGGGTGGTGAGGGTGCTGAAACCTTCGGCGATGAGTTGTTCCACCGGCGTGGTGCGGTCGGGCTGCGTCATGGGGCTGTTCAGCACCAGGGCGGGGTTGGCCTCGCGGCTGCCGGGGTTGGCCCACACCTCTTTGCTGGTGGCCAGGCCATGGATGGTTTCCTTGGGCGGATAGAAGTTGTGATAACCCTCGGTGAAGGCGTTGGGGTAAAGGTCGGTGACTTCCTGATAACCGTTCACCATGTCGCGCTGCCACAGGGCCTTCCAGTAAATCACGGACACTTCCGCACCCTTGCTGCCCATGAAGGGGCTGGTGGCGGCGGGGTCTTTGAGCGGAATGCTCATGGCCACACCATCAGAAAACTGCGAGGTGGCGGACTTGTTGTTGCTGCTGGCGTCGGCCCAGCTCACCTCAACCGCCAGCCACTTGCCGTTGTGGGCCGCGCGGGCCTCGACAGTGGTGGGGCCGGGGGTGCTTTTGCTGGGCGTGGTGATGCCCTGGGGCATGAGTGTCACCGGCACTGCGGGCAACTGCGCCCAGGGGCCGAACAGCGGGTGGGGAACGGCGAAGAAGCCGTCTTCCACGGCCAGATATTTGGCCGTGATGCCTTCGGCCTGCGCCGCGCCCGCCGCGCCCATCGCCGCCAGAAGGGAAAGAGTGGAAATTAATTTGTGTTTCATGTCTGGTCTCCTCCTTTTGGTCGGCTCAGCCGGTGTTGTGCCGCCATGCCTGGAACTTCTCGTCAAACGCTCGGCGCACCACAAATGCCTCGGTATAGGGCACGCTCACGGCCTGTTCGCCTTTTTCGTTGAAGCCCGTGGCGTGGGTGTCGTTGTAGGTGTATTTGGTGAGAATCTGCGGCGAGTTGCCAAACAGCATCATGGCCGCCAGGGTCTGTTTGTTTTTCTTGGCTTCCAGATAACCCTTCACCGCGTTGTCCACACCGGGGC
>CAYJOG010000652.1:0-1625 GCA_964371695.1 uncultured bacterium | reverse complement strand
TTTTCTTCTATTTTTTGCGGGGCGGGGGGCCCCCCCCCGCCCCACTGAAAGAGAACAGAAAAAGAAAAAAGAAAAAGGTGTGGTGTTTTTTTATCGCCCTCACCCGCCCCTTCGGGGCACCCTCTCCCATGCAAAGCACGGGAGAGGGAACTGTCGGGGCCTTTTCTTTTTTCAGCTTCTTTTTTCTGGCCGGACTGTTTTTACATCACACATTTCCCGGCCTGTTGCACTTTTTTCTGACCGCTTTTTAGGGAAAGGGTGCAGGTGCGGGAAAGTTCGCCCAGGGGGCGGGCCTGAACGGAAAAACCGTCGCCGCTGGTGCGTACCAGCACGTCGCTGCAAAAAAAGCGGTCTTCACCGGCCCGGATGAGGCGGGGCGAGACGGGCGGGTTCATGGGCAGCAGGTCTTTGACCGACCCGGCCGGGGGCTGGCCTGCCTTGCGGCGGGCGGCCTGGGCGCGGCTGATCAAATCCACCAGCACGGCGCAGTCGCTCACCTGAGCGTTCGCCAGCAGGGGTTGGTACCACCGCATGATTTTGTCGTATTGGCTTTTAGAGGTGCGACGGCAGTCCATGCGAAACCCCCGACCTTCAAAATGCAGGCCAGTGCTGGTCTGGACCACGGCGATGTCCTGGGCCACCACATAATCTCCCGGCTGCACATGGGGGTTCAGGGCCAGCACCCACAGCGTCACCAGGGCGGTGTCGCCCACAGCCACGCCTTTCTGGATTTCATAAAGCCCCGCCGCGCCGCCCCCCAGGCGGCCTTTTTTGCCCTGCACCAGACGCATGGGGGCAGGGTTTTTCAGCGTGGGCTGCGGGCACAGGTAATAACCGCTGAAAGACGAATAAACCAGCGACGCGCCCTGGCTGGCGTGGCTGGACAAAAGCATAAACAGGGCCGCGAGTGAAATAAAAAAGCAGCGGCTGGGCGCGGTTGTCACGGCATGAACTGCAACTGGCCGGTGGGGGTGATGTCCTTGACCGTGAAATGCACCGTGCCGGGGCCAAGGCGCGCTTCTCCCGCCGCGCCGATGATCTTCAGGGAGCGGTCGGCGGAAAGTTTCAGGGCTGTGCGCTTCACGCGCCAATGCACCGTGTCGCCATCCACCCGCGCCTCGACATCTTTGTCGTTCAGTTTGGTGCGGTCCTGACGCAGGCGCAGCAGCACCTGGGGGGGCTGGTTGGCCAGGCGGTAGAGCGACATGTATTGCAGCGAAAAACCGTTCACGCGGTCGCGCACCACACGGTCTCCTTCTTTGGGATCCATGAGCAGCACGGTGTAAAGATGCCCCTCTGGCGGTGCGGTGGTGCCGTCAGAAATCTTGCCGTCCACCTTCATGGAGAGATACAGCCAGTCTTTGTCCAGACCGCCCCACAGGCCCACGATGTCGTAGTCGGCAAAAAGTTCGGCTTCGGGCTGGTTGTCGTCTTCGATCAGCGTGATGGCGTTTTTGGGGGGCCAGGCCACGGGGGGCAGCCAGGCGGTGCTGTTTCCTGCGTCGTCGGTGGCGCGGGCGCCCGCCACCGGAGACTCGATGTTAACCTCAAAATATTTTTCCTTGGGGCATTCCTTGGGGGGCGGGAGGTCATAGGGTTTCGTGGCGGGGGCGTCCACCTCGACA
>CAYJOG010000651.1:0-1630 GCA_964371695.1 uncultured bacterium | reverse complement strand
CCCCCCCCCCCCCCCCCCCCCCGTTAAACCCAAGACGCAGTCAATGCCTACAACCCTCCGTTGTGGACAGAATCCTCAATGGCCTTCAGGCCCGGCAGCACCTTGCCCTCCAGAAACTCCAGCGACGCACCGCCGCCGGTGGAGACATGGGTGATTTTGGGCGGGTTTTTCATGGCTTGCAGCGCTGCGGCGCTGTCGCCGCCGCCCACCACCGTCATGCCAGCTACGCGATTCAGTCCCTTGGCCACACCAAAGGTGCCCGCACAATAGGCCTCGCGCTCGAACACGCCCATGGGGCCGTTCCAGAACACCGTGTGGGCGCGGCTCAGGGTGCGCTCATAGAGCGCGGTGGTTTTGGGGCCGATGTCGAACGCCGCGTGATCGTGGGGAAAACGGTCCAGAGGCCACGTGTCCACGTCTTGGCTATCCAGATTGGGTGCGCCCACAAAGTCAATGGGCAGCAACAACTGCTTGCCCCGCTGGCGAAGCTGCTCAATCAGTTCCCGCGCGGCGGCCAGGTGCGTGTTCTCCACCAGTGAGGTGCCCACGTTGTGGCCCTGCGCCTTGAGAAAGGTAAACGCCATGGCCCCGCCGATCAAAAGCACGTCGGCCTTGTCCATGAGCTGATACAACACGCCCAGTTTGTCGCTCACCTTGGCCCCGCCCAGAATCACCATATAGGGCCGTTTGGGGTTTTCCACCAGTGGTTGCAGGTGGGCCAGTTCCTTTTCCACCAGCATGCCTATCACGCTGGGCACGTGGCGGGGCACCCCCACCATGCTGGCGTGGGCGCGGTGGCAGGCCCCAAAGGCGTCGTTCACATACAGGTCGGCATTGCCCGCCAGCGCCTTGGCGAAACGGTCGTCATCGGCGGATTCCTCAGGGTGAAAACGCAGGTTTTCAAGAAGAATCAAGGCCCCGACGGGGGGACTCTGCCGGGCGCGGTCTACCATTTCGCCCACCGTTTCAGGCAAAATCAATACCGCCGAGGCCATGTCCTTGGCCAGGTGCCCACCCACCGGAGCCAGTCGCAGACTTTCCACCACCTTGCCCTTGGGGCGGCCCAGGTGGCTGATGATGGTGACGTGTGCGCCCTGCTCCACCAGCCATTGCAGCGTGGGCAGGGTTTCGCGGATGCGGGTCTGATCGGCCAGTGTGCCATCGGGGCGCAGGGGCACGTTGAAGTCGGCCCGCACCAGCACGTTTTTGCCGGTGAGGTTTTCGATGTCGCGCAGCTTTTTAAGACTCACGGGAATCTCCTTTGACACCAGTGACGGTTTTGAACGCCCCGCATGGTGTCATGGCGCAGGCCAACTGGCAACAGGTGCTCAGTGGCTCATCTGCACCAGCGGGTCTGTCTGGGGCGTCGCGCCGGGCAGGATGCGATAAAACATCACACCATCAAACTTGGGCTGACCGGTGCGGGGGCGCAGATAGTCCAGAAACGACACCTTCACCACTTTTTTCTCCACGCTGGAGGCATGCACCAGGTCTTTTTGATCCAGCAACACGCCTTCGTGGGCTTCGGCCAGACCACTGGTGAAATAACTCCGCTTGATGAACGCCACGCCCACCAGAGGCGGCAACTGTTTCAGCAGATTGGCGGTGACGTAGCTGGAGCGCACATAGG
>CAYJOG010000650.1:0-1638 GCA_964371695.1 uncultured bacterium | reverse complement strand
GGTCTGGAGCCGGAGGCCTGCACCATCGGCGAGGCCAGCCTGCTGTTCAAAGGGCCGCAAGACCTGACGCTGAAAAACCTCACGCTGGAGGGCTTCATTCAAGCGCCCAAAACCAGCCAGAAGCCTGACTTTGTCATCGCGGTCAAGGTGACACCCGGCAGCGGCCCGCTGCCCCTCACCTATCGCGTGATGCCCGACCAGATGGAGGCCCTCATCGCCCCCACAGAATCCCGGGCGGCGGGAGAATCAGAACCCTCTTCACTGGCGGGGCTGCCCAAAACCCTGACCGTGGCCGTGGGGGAACAGGCCTTGGTGAAACTTTCCAAATTCGTGCCCGCCACCCCTCAACTCACCGCCACACCCCCCTACCCCTCCGGCGCGTCCGTCAAAATCACCACCACGGGCAACAGCGCCGCACTCACCTTCACCGGCATCAACGACATGATCGTGTCTGGCCAGAAACCCGGCCAGACCTCCGTCACCTTCAAGGGCCTCATGCCCGGCGCACAACACCAGATGCTCATCACGGTGAAAGGCGGCCAACCCCAGGGGGTCGCCGCATCTGCGCCCGCCCGGTCTTTTTCTTTGGCGCTCAGCAGCCTGCCCCACCCGGCGCTCAAACACTGGGCGGGGGGCAAACTGATCAAATCGCCGCCGGGCGTGGCCATTGGCCCCAGCGGCCTGGAGGGACAACTCACCGGCCCCAGCGCCGTCACGGCGCTGCTGGCGGGGGGAATGCAGGAGACTGTTTTTCTCTTCCCGGACACAGGCCCCGGCGGCCTTCATCACCAAGCCATTCAGGGCCTGCCCCCGGCCCAGGACTTCGCCCAGTTTCAGGGCCAGTTGCTGGTGCTTGAGACCCAGGCCCTCTCGGCCTTTGACCTGAACACCACCCCACCCAAACGCCTGTGGCGGCTCAACCTGCCGGTGCCCGCCACCAAGGTGGCCGTGGAGGGACAAAAACTGGCGGTGCTGGGGGCGGGCAACGCCGGTGCGCTGCTCTATACCCTGCGCCCCACAGCCGCCCCCGTGTCCACCGGCCTGTTGGCCACACCAGAGCAGACCATGTGGCTGGGCTGGCGCTGGGGCGAGTTGTGGGCCGCCAGCCAAAACGGCGCGGTGCAGCAGACTTGGTGGAACAAAAACAAATCCTCCTCCCGTCTTCTGGTACCACCCCAGCGAGGCTCCCGCTACACCGCCGCCCTCACGCTGCACGACGGAACACTCGCGCTGCCCGATTTTTCGGGCCGTCTGCTGGTGTTCACCGGCTTTGGCCAAAAAGCCCTGCTGAAAGAAGAAATCACTGGTTTCTGCCTTTCCAATTCCCTGACACCCCTTGCAGAAAAGGAACTTCTCGCCGCCTGCATCAGCCTGAAACCCGCCGACATGCCCGAAACCATGAAAACCGGGAATGGGGCAGATCCCAAAACCACCCCGGCCGCCCTGCTGCGGGTAGACCTGGACACGTCGCCCCCCAAGGTCACGCCGGTCAAGACCAACCTGCCGCCGGTGGTGTTTCTGGCCGCCACCTGGCCCGGCGGTGTGCTGAGCGCAGCGACGGATTCCCTGGACGCCGACAAAAGCCAGCTCAGCGCCGGGGATGGCCCCAAGCTGGACGGCCCCGCACCGCGCATGAAC
>CAYJOG010000649.1:466-1642 GCA_964371695.1 uncultured bacterium | reverse complement strand
GGCATCATGTCTCAGGGACCGCTTTCCGGTTTTGACCCCAAAGAGGTGGCCGCGCTGATCAGCATGGTGGTGGAAGGCGTGAAGACGCGGTATCTTCTCATGCGTGATCCCGATAGCCTCAAAAGCACCGTCCGGCTGCTGAGTACACTGGCCTTTGGCAGCGTGGCCGCCACCCCACAAGGAGAACCCCATGGCAGACAAAAAACGTCCTGATACCCCCAAGGCCAAACAGGCGGCTCGGTTCAAGGCTGTTCCGGCCGGTGGAGGCAAAAAAGCTCCGGCCAAGGCCGCCGCCAAAAAGAAACCACCGATGAAAAAAGCCGCCGCCAAACCAGTGGCCAAGAAATCCGCACCGGTCAAAACAGTGGCCAAAAAGGCGGCGCCCGCCCAAAAACCATCTGTGGCCAAAGCCGTCAAATCGGCTCCTAAACCTGCCCTGCACAAGGCGCTGGTAACAGGGGCCAATGGTTTTGTCGGCTCGTGGCTGGCGCGCAAACTGCACGAGCAGGGTGTGCGTGTGCTGGCCCCCGTGCGGCCCGGCAGCGACCGCTCCCGCCTCAAGGGGCTGGACATCAAGGTCATCGAAGCGGACATCAACGACCCCGAAGCCCTGGCGGGCCTGCTGGGCGACGTGGACGTGGTGTTTCACGTGGCGGGGGCCATTCATGCAGATTCGCAGGAGGCTTATGACGCCTTTAACGTAGACGCCTCGGTGGCCCTGGCCCGCCTGGCCCTGCGAGAGAATCCCCGCCTGAGTCGCTTTGTGTATGTCTCCAGCATGGCGGCCACCGGCCCCAGCGTGGGCCAGTTGCCCCGCCTGGAATCCAGCCCAGGCAACCCCACCACCCCCTACGGCGTCAGCAAGCTGCGGGGCGAAGAAGCCCTGTCGCGCATCGCCGGTCTGCCACTCACCAGCGTGCGCCCCCCCATCGTCATGGGGCCGCAGGACGACGCCACCGAGCCGCTGTATCAGATGGCGGGCAAGGGGCTGGTGCTGGGTGTGCTGGGTCTGGAACGACGCTACAGCTTTGTGAACGTGGAAGACCTGACGGAGGGCATGATCGCCCTGGCCAAGGCCCCTGCCGCCAAGGGAGAAATCTTTCACGTCTGCCACGAAGACACCCTCAGCATTCCCCAGGCCATGGAGCTGATGGCCGAAACCCTGGAGGCTCGGCC
>CAYJOG010000649.1:0-456 GCA_964371695.1 uncultured bacterium | reverse complement strand
GTTGTGGACCCTGGCCGCCGTGGCCGAAACCGCCAAAAAACTGCTGAACGTGGACCTGCACCTGGACCGTCGCCGCGTGGGTGAAATGACCGAGCACCACTGGATCATCGACCCCCACAAGGCTGAGCGCCTCGCGGGCTTCAAATGCAGCCGCAACCTGCAGGAGACGATTCACAAGGCGGCCCTGGCCTATCGCGCCGAGGGAAAAGCTTGACACCCAATTGACAACCAGGATGGGACAGGGGTGTGATGAAGCAAGGTGAGGCGACAGGATTGGAATAAAAATGCCCTCTCCCTGAGAGCCTGTTTATAAATTGCGCCATGTGAAACATGGTGTAATTCAAACAGGCTCTTGCGGCCATGGATGGCCGCATCCGAAAGCCGAAACATTGAAAATGTTAAGGTTTTCGCCACGCCGAGGGGGCTTTGCCCCCGATGGCGTTGGGTTTATAAAGT
>CAYJOG010000648.1:0-1642 GCA_964371695.1 uncultured bacterium | reverse complement strand
ATTCAACACTTGGCTGAAGGTGGAACTGGCCGCACTGAAGGCGTGGGTGGAGGTGGGCGAGGCCCCCGCCGAGGCCTATGAAAACTGTCGCCGCAAGGCGCGGTTTGACGTGGCCCGCGTGAAGGAAATCGAAAAAACCACCAACCACGACGTGATCGCCTTTCTCACCAACGTGGCCGAATACGTCGGCCCCGACAGCCGCTATATTCACCTGGGCATGACCAGCAGTGATCTGGTGGACACCGCCCTGGCGCTGCAACTGAAACAGGCTGTGGCCGTGATCGAAAAACACCTCGTGGCGGTGCTTGCGGCCCTCAAAAAACAGGCCCTGGCGCACCGGCTCACGCCTGTCATGGGCCGCACCCACGGCGTACACGCCGAACCCACCACCTTTGGCCTGAAAATGCTGCTTTATTACACCGAGTTTGAGCGGCATCAGGAGCGCCTCAAGGAACTCAAAAAACGCCTGCTGGTGGGCAAGATCAGTGGCGCGGTGGGCACCTTTGCCAACTTTCCGCCCCACCTCGAAGAGCGTGTGATGAAGGGCCTGGGATTGAAGCCCGCCCCCGTGAGCACGCAGATTGTGCAGCGCGACCGCCACGCCGAGTTTTTGAACTGGATTGCCCTGGTGGGCAGCAGTCTGGACAAACTGGCCATCGAAATTCGCCACCTGCAACGCACCGAGTTGCGCGAGGCCGAGGAATATTTCAGCCCCGGCCAGAAGGGCAGCAGCGCCATGCCCCACAAACGCAACCCCATCACCGCCGAGCGCATCAGCGGCATGGCCCGCCTGTTGCGGGGTTACGCCCTGGTGGGGTTGGAGAACGTGCCCCTGTGGCACGAGCGGGACATCAGCCATTCCAGCGCCGAGCGCATGGCCCTGCCCGACGCCACCGGCGTGCTGGTCTATATCCTCAAAAAAGCCGCGTGGCTGGTAGACACCCTGCTGGTTTACCCCGGCAGGATGAAAGAAAACCTGGAACTCACCGGCGGGCTTTTTTATAGCCAGGTGGTGCTGCTGGCGCTGGTGCAGTCTGGCCAGAGCCGCGAGGCGGCCTACGGCTTGGTGCAGGAAAACGCCATGCAGAGCTGGGCCAGCCGCACACCGCTCAAAACCCTGCTTTTGCAGCACGCCCGCGTGGTGAAGGCCCTGAGCAAAAAACGCCTGAACGAATGTTTTGACCCGGCCCGTTATCTGAAACACGTGGACGAAATCTATGCACGGGCCGGACTGAAGTGATTCTGAAACATCAAGGAGATTTCCATGGCAAAAGACAAAAAAAGCACTGACCTGAAGGGCCTGAAAAAGGGCAAGCAGCTTTATGAGGGCAAGGCCAAAAAGGTGTTCGCCACCACGCAAAAAGACGTGTTCCTGCAAACCTTCAAAGATGACGCCACCGCCTTTAACGCCAAAAAGAAAGGCACCATCACGGACAAGGGCCGCATGAACGCCGCCATCAGCGCCGCGTTGTTTGAAATGCTGGAGAAATAAGGCGTGCCCACGCACTACCTGGGTTTGAAAGACGACATCACCATGGCGGTGCGGGGCGTGGAGATCGTGAAAGTGGAAGTGGTGATGCGCAACATCGTGGCGGGCAGCCTGCAAAAACGCACCGGCCTGGCCGAAGGCACGGTGCTGGAC
>CAYJOG010000647.1:0-1651 GCA_964371695.1 uncultured bacterium | reverse complement strand
GCGCGCAGTTCATCCAGCTCTGCAACCAGATTGACGTGCCCATCCTGTTTTTGCAGAACATCACCGGCTTCATGGTGGGCAAACAATACGAGCGCGAGGGCATCATCAAACACGGTGCGAAGATGATCAACGCCGTGAGCAACAGCGAGGTGCCGCACTTCACCATCATGACCGGCGTGAGTTATGGCGCGGGCAACTACGCCATGTGCGGGCGCGCCTATAACCCCCGGTTCATGTTCTCGTGGCCCAACCACAAAATCGCCGTGATGGGGCCAGACCAACTGGCGGGTGTGCTGGACATCATTCAGCGCGAGGCCGCCGCCAAAGAGGGCAAAGAGGTGGACGAAAAACAACTGGAGTTCGCCAAGGGCATGTTGTCCGCCAAAATCGAAACCGAGAGCAACGCCTTTGCCGCCACCGCCGAAGTGTGGGACGACGGCATCATCGACCCCCGCCACACCCGCGACGTGCTGGGCATTTCGCTCTCTGCCGCCCACAGCCGGGCGGTGCAGGGGTCGCTCAACTGGGGCGTTTACCGCATGTAGGCACAGGGGCCGTCAACCCGTCAGGAAAACACTTATGAGCCACCGCACCTTCAAAAAAATTCTCATCGCCAACCGGGGCGAAATCGCCGTGCGCGTCATGCGCACCTGCCGCGACATGGGCATCGCCACCGCCGTGGTTCACTCCGAGGCCGACGCGGGCACGCCCTTTGTGCGCCTTGCCGATGAAGCCGTGAACATCGGCGGCAGCACACCCGCCGAAAGTTACCTGGACCAGGAAAAAATCCTGGCCGCCGCCAAAGCCGTGGGGGCCTGCGCCATACACCCCGGTTACGGCTTTCTCGCCGAAAACGCCAGTTTTGCAGAGGCCGTGGCCGACGCCGGTTTTGTCTTCATCGGCCCCACGCCCCACGCCATCCGGGCCATGGGCCTCAAGCGCGAGAGCAAGCTGCTGGTGATGCAGCGGGGCGTGCCGGTGATTCCCGGTTACAACGGCGAAGACCA
Organism: uncultured bacterium; assembly: GCA_964371695.1. Taxonomy (GTDB): domain Bacteria; phylum CAYJOG01; class CAYJOG01; order CAYJOG01; family CAYJOG01; genus CAYJOG01. The sequence continues at coordinate 644 of CAYJOG010000647.1, read as the reverse complement.
GAGCGAAAAAACGCTGGACCTCGAAGCCAAGCGCATCGGGTTTCCGCTGCTCATCAAGGCCAGCGCGGGCGGCGGCGGCAAGGGCATGCGTATCTGCCGCGAGGCGGGCGCGCTCAAGACCGCCCTGGACACCGCCCGGCGCGAAGCCAAAAACGCCTTTGGCGACGACACGGTCATTCTGGAGCGTTACATTGAAAACCCGCGCCACGTGGAGATTCAGGTGATGGCCGACGCCCACGGTAACGTGGTGCACCTGCTGGAGCGCGAGTGTTCCATCCAGCGGCGGCACCAGAAAATCATCGAGGAAACCCCCAGTCTGGCGCTGGACCCGGTGCTGCGCGAGGGCATGGGTCAGGCGGCGGTGGAAGCCGCCAAAAGCGTGGATTATCTGGGCGCGGGCACAGTGGAGTTCATTCTGGACGCCGACCGGAATTTTTATTTTCTGGAGATGAACACGCGCTTGCAGGTGGAGCACCCGGTGACCGAAATGGTGACGGGGCTGGACCTTGTGCGGTTGCAGATTGAAGTGGCCCAGGGCCTGCCGCTGGAGCTGGCTCAGGCGGACATCCGTCACAACGGCCACGCCGTGGAATGCCGCCTTTATGCCGAAGACCCCGCCGGAGATTTTTTGCCCTGCATCGGCA
>CAYJOG010000646.1:0-1654 GCA_964371695.1 uncultured bacterium | reverse complement strand
CCACCGGTCCCTTCCCCAGCGCTTTTTTGAGGGTAAAGGATTTGCCCGTGGCGCTTTTGAGCGTGAACAGCGGGGCCTTCTCGCCTACCTTCACCACGTCCGCGCCAGCGGGTTTGGCCATGAGCCAGCAGGTGGTGAGCGCCATGGCGAGAACGCCGGTGCTCAGAAAAAGCAGGCCGGTCAGCCGACGTTTGGTGTGGGTGGGGGTGATGGACATACATCCATGGTAACGGGTCACCTGCCAAAATCAGGGGATCGCAAGTTTTTTCCATCGTCATTGAGACAAAAAACTGGTGCGGCAGGCAGGATGCCTGCTCCACCAAAAGAAGCAAGAATTCAGAAAACCCCTTCTATACTTTTTTCATGGCGACGGGGCGGATCTGGTTGTTGAACCCGCCCAGCCGCAGGCGGGTTCTGCGGGATTATTACTGCTCAAAAATCAGCAAGGCGTTTTATTTGTACGAACCGGTGGACCTGCTGATGCTGAGCGCCATTTTTGCTGACGAAGACCTGCTGGTGACCGACGCCGTGGCCGAGGGCAAATCCGTGGCCCACACGTTGGCTCTCGCCCCCACCGGCGAAGAGGACGTGATCTTTGGCCTCATCGGCGCAGCCACCGCCAGTGAAGACATGACTTTTTATGCCGCCCTGCGCCAGCAGACACGGGCGCGGATTTATCTGAGCGGCGACCTGGCCCAGGACCCCACCGGCGAGGCCCTTTTGCGCCTGCCTTTTGCAAACGGCCTGCTGCTGGATTTTGCCGATGCCCCTGGTCTGCGGGCGCTGGTGGTGCAGCACGGGCCGGGGGTTTGTGCCAGCGCGGCCATCCGGCTGCCTGACGGAACCATTTCCCCCGCTGCCACCACGCGGGCGGGGGGCCACCCCCGCGCCGTGGGCACGCCGCGTCACGACCTCTTCCCCCTGCACCGCTACAACTATCCCTTTGTGCGGCGCAAACCCTTCGCCACGCTGCTCACCGATTTTGGCTGCGCCTATGCCTGCACGTTTTGTGTGATGAGCAGCATTGGTTTCGCCACCCGCCCCGCCGGGGAGGTGGCCGAGGAACTGCGGCAACTCAAGGCCATGGGGGTGCGTGAACTGTATGTGAGCGACCAGACCTTTGGCGCGCACCGGGGCCACACCCAGGCCATGCTGCCGCTGCTGGGCGCAAGCGGCATGGGGTGGGTGTGTTTCACGCGGGGCGACCTGCTGAGGGATGGCGGCCTGGCCCGTGACATGGCCCAGGCCGGATGCCACACGGTGATGCTGGGTGTGGAGAGCATTCACACCGAAACCCAGAAACGGGTGAAGAAGTTTGCGGAACAGGAGAAGGTGGAGGCGGGCATCGCCGCCGCCAAAAAAGCGGGGCTGAAGGTGCTGGGCACTTTTCTGGTGGGCCTGCCCGGCGAAACCCTGGCCGATGCAGAGGCCACGCTGGACTGGGCGCTCACCAGCGGCCTGGATTACGCCTCGGTGAATCTGGCGGTGCCCCGCAACCGCACAGCCCTGGCCAATGAGACGGGGGGGGCGGATCAGGACCAGGGGGGCGGCTTCAGCCAGTTGGTGGACGAAGACATGCTGCGGTTTTACAACCGTTTTGGCCTGCGGTTTTATGCCCGGCCCCGCGTGGCCTGGGGGCTGATGCGCGAAATGG
>CAYJOG010000645.1:0-1674 GCA_964371695.1 uncultured bacterium | reverse complement strand
GCTGGTGTCGGTGAAGGTGGTGGCAGAGGGAGACAGCGTGGCCACCAAGCGGGCCTCGGTGAAAGACGGCGTTTTGCTGCGGTAGACGTTGAAGCCCGCCAGATCATCCGGGGGCGCGCCGCCGGGGGTTTCGACAGGGGCTTTCCATTTCAGCTCCGGGTTGCCCTGGGGCGAGCGGCTGGCGGTCACGTCCCGCACCGGCGGGGGAGCCGTGGTGTCTTCATGGGCGGCCTGCACCGGCCCTGTGGCGGGGCTTTCGTTCTCGCCGTCGCTGGCGCGCACGATATAAAAAAAGTTCTCGTCCTCCTGCCGACTCACCACCGCCGGGTCGTCGTCTTCCACGTCGTCGCATTCCCGCACATCAGGCCCCAGCGTGCGGATCAGCACCCAGGGACCATCCGGGGAAAGAGCGCGGTAAACGTGATATTCCTTCACGTCCGTGCCGTCGTGTTCCCATTCCAGGGTGAAGTCACCCTCGGGGTTTTCTTCTACGGACACGCTGGTGGGGGGCGCGGGGGGTGTGCAGTCGGCCACCACGGGGGCGACAGGGTTGAGCGCCACGGGGGCGGTTTCTTCGTTACAGCCATCCCACACGCTCACAAAATAGGTGCTGGGTTTGCCTTCGGTGTCTTCCACCGGCACGTCCAGACTCACCACACCCTGGCCACCCTGATTGGGGGCCGTGGCGACGGGCTGATCAGCACCGCCGTGGGTGGTGGGCACGGGAGGCACGGGGTTCACGCCGGTTTTGCGATAGACCCGGTAGATGCCGTCGTCGTCCACGTCGTTCCAGGTGAGGCGCACCGTGCCGCCCCCGCCGCACTGGCCCGGTGTGAAAGTGGCGGAAAGGTCGCTCGTGGGCTGGCAGCCGTAGGCCACGTTCACCGCCTGGGAACTCAGCGACGCGTTGCGCCCCCGCTCCGGGTCCACGCCGTCGTGGGCGGTGACGGCGAAGTTCACCGGGGGCTGGTTCACGCGGGGGTTGAGGCTGTAGGTGGTGACCGCCACCAGCGTGTCGGGGCTGCACGACTCGGTGAGCGGGTTTTGGCAGTTGGGGTCATAGGACACCGCCGGAATCAGGTTGCCCGGCCCACCGCCGTTCACGGGGCTCAGGTTGTAAATTGGCGTGGCGGCCATTGGGTCCAGACCCCCCAAAGGCGCTGAGCCGGAATAAAGGTTGTAACCCACCAGACCCGTGAGGGGGCTGTCGCCCGCGCCGTCGTTGTTGTTGTCGTCCTGCGTGGGGGCGGCCCAACTGAAAACCAGACTGGGGCACTGCATCTGCACCGTGAGGCGCGTGGGGGCGGCGGGGCGGCGGCCGTCGGCCTCTGGCGCGGGGCCGGGGGCCTGGGTGAGGCTGGCCAGCAGGGTGTCTGCCGTATTCGGCGCGGTGACGGTGACCAGCAGGGTTTTGCTGAGGCCCGCAAACACCGCCTTCACGTTGACGTTGCCGGTTTGCAGGGCATAAAACGCCCCCGCCGTTTCGCCGGGGCTGCGGCTGAGAGCCGCGGTGGGCGTGATGGTGAAAGTGGTCTGGTGGGTGACGTCCTGCCACAGGCCGGTGGTGGTTTTGGCCTTGACGGTGAAGCGCACCACGCCGCCCAGGGCCACGTTGGGGGCGCTGCTTTCCACCCGCAGGTCGCGGGCGGCAAAGGTGTCGAACCGGCGCTCAGC
>CAYJOG010000644.1:0-1688 GCA_964371695.1 uncultured bacterium | reverse complement strand
ATGTGCTGAAGAACCCCGAACTGGCCGCCGTTCAGCACAAAAAGCCGCAACGCCTGACCCTGCTGGGGCGTGAGGGGTTCCTGGGTGGAGGGCACCAGCACCACGGCGGCCAATTGATCCAGAATCTCTGGCAGGTCGGGCAACTGGCGGGTGCTGAGCGCCCCCATTCTGTCGGGGTGGGGCCAGGCGGGCGGAGAGATGGAGAGTTGGGTCTTGATGGCCATGGGGGCGGAAAAAAGTTCCTTCATCAGCAACGAAGGAAAAGCCGACACCGCCGGACTGGCGATGAGCACCCCCTCGTTCAGCCCCTGGTTGCCGCGATACCAGCCGCCGCCCGAAGAAGTCACGTTGGGTGTGAACTTGTCTTCGAAGTGAATTGTTTTTTCGTCACTCACCCGCAGGCGATAGGTGTTGTCCTGACTCTCGCGCAAAAGCTCCGGCAAAATCAGCCACAGAGAGGTTTCCATGGGCGGCGTGAGCAGGGCGGTGCGGCTGACAAGGGGGCGGCCATGGGGGGTGAGGATTTCCACCGTGAGGGGGCCAGTGATTTCGGTTTGCGGCGTGAGGGTGAGGTCCACCTGCACCGGCACATGGGCGAAGCCGGTATTTTTGTCTCCCAGGCCGCTGGAAACCCGCACCCCCAGCTTGGCCTGAACGGCTGGCGCGGCGAGGCACAGCAACAGGGTCACACCACAGACAAGGACCCGGTTGATAAAAGCGGTAAACAGAATTTCTCGCGACATCCACATCCAGAGGCCAGGAGTTTGCGAGGAGTCACTCCAGATGCCCATTGGGGCATCTGGCCGAGCAAAGGCGATAGCGGCCGTTCCCGCCGCCGACCCAGCATGGGGGGCGAGCGGCAGAGAGCGTTCTCTGGAAAAGGGCAGTTTGGAAAACAAGAATCTTTCAGGGTTGGGCTGGGACGTGCGGCGTTGTTTGCAAGGTTTCACGGATGAAACCGGCGAACCAGAAAACATAAGCCGGGCGGGGTTCTTTGTGTTCATAACGGGAATGCAGCTTTAAGAGTAAATAGGTTCTAATAAGTGGTTCTGGCGTCATTTAAGAAAGGGTGGGAAACAAAGCTTTGCTGGTCCTGAAAAAAATAGGGCAGTTCAGGCGGGAGTTGGCCATCGGGGCAGGGATCCTGGAGCGTGTCGGAAAGGGGATTGTAAAGCAGGGAGGCGCTTCCGGCAGGGGCGGCCTGATTGTTGTTCAGGCCACAGGTTTCGTTGCCCGTCGTTCCGCCTCCTGAAGGAACTTGCACCGTGGCGCGGGGGGCCTCGCATTCGGCCAGGAAAAAAGAAGCCCCCTGGGGTTTGACACCTGTCCACAGGTGTTGCCAGTGGGATTGATTCAGGGGATTGGGCTGGTTCCAGCTCTGGACAGGCGGACTCTCCACAATGGACAGGTTGGAGGAAGCCTCCGGGTCAAACGGCTCAATCGGAAAAAGGTCGTTGTTTTCAGATTGGGCAAGCCGCCGAAAGGGTTGTGTGAGCAATGGGTGTGCGGGGGGCAACGCCACCAGCCACATCACGCGGCTCTGGCCTTTCTGCCGACTTTTTTCATCCTCAAGGGGCTTGGGCAGAAAAAGGGTGGTGGATACACCGCTCAGCAACACATGGTGGGAATCCAGATGACTCGAGGCCCAGATCCCCGGATGAGTCCAGGGTGTTGCCCACTTGCTGAGC
>CAYJOG010000643.1:0-1693 GCA_964371695.1 uncultured bacterium | reverse complement strand
TCAGGGCCAGTTCCAGATAACCCTGAATACCCAGCAGCAGGTTGTTGAAGTCGTGGGCCACGCCGCCCGCCAGCAGGCCCAGGCTTTCCAGTTTCTGGCTTTGCCACAGGGCCTGCTGGGTGCTGCGGCGTTCTTCTTCGCTCTCTTGCAGCGCCAAGCCGGAACGGTGGCGCGAAATGGCCCCGGCCAGCAGGTCGCACACCATGCGGAACAACATGATTTTGCGCTCGGACCATTTTTTCTCGTGCCGCACGCGCACAATTTCCACAAATCCGTGCTGCTGGCCCTGCCAGATCACCGGCAGGGAAATGAGTGATTTGAAATGCAGGGGGACGTAGATCTTTTTTTCGTGAATCGCCTCGGGGGGCAGGTGCGACATGTCCGGCAGGTAGACCTGATGGTGTTCGCGGAGTGTCTTGAACCACCAGGGGTAATCCGCTTCGCCAATGCGCCCCATGGTGTGCAGCACCGGTGCAATGCCCTGGGCGCACCATTCGTGGGTTCCGTCATAGAAGTCGTTTGTGCCCGTGTCTGCGTCGGGGGCAGACTGCAAAAGCCACACCCTGTCCGCCTCAAAAAACCGGCCCAGCAGCGCCAGCACCTCCATCAGAGTGGCGTCCAGTTCGCCGGGGGGCGCGTTCAGCAGGCGGCTGCTGATGTCCGCCAGCAGTTTTTCGGTCCTGATGCGCCGGTTCAGGTGCTGGCGCGCCCGCACCTGGGGCGTGATGTCCATCATCAGGCCGTCCCACACCAGGGCTTTTTCTTCCTGCCGGGGAGTGGCGCTCAGGTGCATCCATTTTTTATGTCCGCCGGGATGCAGCACGGCGAAACTGGTGTTGACGGGGCCGTGGATTTCGGCGGCGGTTTTCAGAACTTCCTTGAGTTTTTCACGGTGGCCCGGCGCAAAAATGTCTTTGGGAGGAAAAGGGTTGTTCAGCAGGGTGTCCAGGTCCAGACCCAGCAGGTCCGCCGCGCCGGTGCTGAAGAAGGTGGGCATCCAGTCCCCCAGCGAGGTGGGGGCCATCTGCACCAGCGCGCCGGGCAGGTTGGCGGAAAGCGTGCGCAACTGGCGCTCGCGCTCTTTCAGGTCTTCTTCAGCGGCGACCTTTTCGGTGGCGTCGTGAATGAAGGAATGGAGGATTTTCCGCCCCTGCACCGTCACCGGCCCGGTGCGCACCTCCACCATGCGGATGACGCCGTTTTTGAGGCGGTGCGGAAACAGGAACGTGGCCACCTGCTGGTCGGCGGCCCGCTTCAGGTTTTCGGTGATCTTGGCGGAAGAAAGCTGGTTGATCTCACCGATTTTCATGCGCCGGAGTTCATCAATGGTGTAGCCATAAAAAGCTTCTGCCGCCGGATTGGCAAAAAGAATGTCGCCGTTCTGCGGGTCAATAAAAATCTGCGGGGCGGTGTGCCCCATGAAAAGTCCCCAGAAAAAACTGTCGGGGTTGAAGGGGAACACGGGCTGAGACGGCCTGTTTGCCCCCGGCGCATTGTCTTCATGGGGCGGCGGGGGCGACATGCCGGTAGTTTACTCTGGCTGTATGAAACCCGCAGCCCCGCTGAACAACGCCGTTGAAATTCATTTATTCCGTAGGCGCTGGATTGGCAGGAGAGTACAATGACTCAACAACTCCTGGTGGGGAGGACGAATCTCCTGCTGCGAAAGCGGCGGGAGTTTTTGGTTTCAGGG
>CAYJOG010000642.1:0-1703 GCA_964371695.1 uncultured bacterium | reverse complement strand
GCCGTGGGTGGGTGTAACCCTTTTTGGCAGAGACATATAGACATTCCTGGCCCAGGGGCTGGCCTTTCACCGTCCAGGTCATGAAGGGAATGGCCGACTGACGCAGGTCGTTGTGCAGGAAATATTCCTCGGCGGTCAGTGGCACGATGTCCGTCAGCCGGGCTTTCAGGCGGCGTTTGATTTCGTTGATGCGCACCAGGTTGCCCGGCAGGCCTTTCTGACGGGCCACCGAATAAGCGGCCACCGGGTCCAGCACCAGCCGCACGCCGGTTTTTTGATAGAGATGGCCGGTGAGGATGGAGAGGGATTTCAGGGTCTGTTCCCTGTCCATGCTGTGTTCACCCGCAGGCACCGTGAAACGCAGCGGCGGTGGATTGGCCGGGAGGGCTGGCCGGGCGGCGACGGGCAGGCCCATCAGGGCCACCCCCAGCACGATGAGGTGTTTTGATCCTGTTGGAAACATGGGGCGCCTCTTGTTTCTGTCAGTGGGTGGAATGGTTTTTGACCATTTTTTGTCCTGGCTGGGCAGGTGGTTTCAGGCGCTCATGGCTCAGCGCGGCCGATTTGAGAAAGAGTTTGAAAAGCGCCGGGGAATCCTGGGTGTGCCACAACTGGGCTTCTTTCATCCAGCCCCGTTTGCGGTTGTCTTCAAAGGTTTTGGCTGAGGCGGCCAGATAGGTGTTGTCCACCTTGAAAAACTCGCCCCGAAAGGCGAGAAAAAACCACTTCGCACTGGCCATTTCCGGGTCGCGGTGCGCGGTGATGAGGTAATCACCCACTTTTTGCGCCGCCGCTTTGTCGGCGTTTTTACGCAGGCCGAAAAACACCATGGGCTGGGGGTCTTTCAGGCAGGCAAGGGGTGTCACGTCCTTGAACTGGGGCTTCATGTTTTTGTAAAAAGACCACCCCTGCCAGGTGTCGTGAAAGGTGTCCACCTTGCCCGCCAGCAGGGACTGATACTGCTCCATGGGGTCGTCGATGTAGGCGAATTTCCCGAAGAATTTTTTCAGGGGCATGTCCACGCCGTTTTCCCACAACAGGCGGCGCACGGTCTGATAACTGGTGAGGCCGGTGATGGTTTTGCCCTGAAGCTGTTTGACGTGGGTGATGCCGCTGCCCTTTTTGACATAAAGGCATTCCTTGCCGAATTTCTGGTGATTGACTGACCATGCAAAGGCGGGCGTCACCAGCGCCCTGAGGGCATCGTGGGTGAAATATTCCTCTGCCGTGACCCCCACGATGTCGGTTGTGCCCGCCTTCAGCCGTTTGAGGTATTCCCGCAGGCGAATCATGTGCCCCGGTAAACCTTCTTTGCGCGAAATGCCATAGGCGGTGAGGGGGTCCAGCACCAGTGTCACGCTGGTTTTTTTCTGCACCACCGAAAACATCTTTTGCAGGGTCTGGGCCATCTGGTCTTTTCCCAGGCTGTTTTCGCCGGTGGGAATGGAAAAACGCAGCGTGGCGGCCTGCGCCACAGAAGCCAGCGCCAATGCAACCAGTGTGAGCAGGGTGGGGGCGGTTCGTCTCATAACCCGAAAATCCCAGCCCTGCGTAAAGGTGTGATGAAGAAAAAGAAAGGTGAACGCCGGGTTAAATCAGGCCTTTGGGCTTGACTTCTTCAGGCGTTAGAGCAAATTCATAGTAAATTAAGACAAGAAAGGGCACTTGGCCGCGAGACAAAAAGAGCCAGCCCTGCTTATATT
>CAYJOG010000641.1:0-1706 GCA_964371695.1 uncultured bacterium | reverse complement strand
GCCCATGGCTTGGCAATATCCACCCATCAGCCAGTGGGGAACAGGCATTTTTTTTGCGGGTGTGGGTGAAACGGTGTTCTTGTTTACCCTCATGTGGGCCTATCGCCTGGCCAGCGCCGGGCCGGCCTATGCCATCGTGCGGGGGTCCGCCGCCGTGTTGGGCATTCCCCTGGGCATTCTGTTGTTCCACGAAAAATGGGAAACCCTGCGGCTGCTGGGTGTGCTGGGAGCCATGGCCGCCATGGCGGGGCTGAAACCCCCACGGGGCGGCAACCTCATGGCCATCACCTATGCCCTGCTCACCGGCGTCACCATTGTGTGTTACACCGCCGGATTCAAAGCCGCAGAACAGGGCGGCCTGCTGCCGGTGCAGTCTCAGTTGCTGGGCATGGCCCCCCTGGGGCTGGTGGCGGCTTGGTTGCTGTGGCGCGACAAACAACCTTTCTTCAGACCCCTGGACACACTGGCCGGTTTTTTCACTTGGCTCAGCTTTTTTCTGTTTCTCACCGCCCTTGGGCACGTGGGCGCGGGCGAGGCCATCGTCATACGCAACGTAAGCCTGATTTTTGTCGAGGGACTGGACCAGTTCAGCCAAAGGCGTTTCAGCCCCTGGCGACTCGCGCTGAGCCTGGGGCTGATGGCGGCGCTCTCGCTGGTGGCTTTGGGCGGGCGATAACGGACCTTAATAATCCGGCCTACAATGGGCGCATCTTCCTTCAGGAGAAACCCATTCTTCTGAAACCGGTTATTTTTTTTTGTGCGGCTTTGGTTTTGGCTGGTGTGGCCAGCGCCGAAATGCGCGGCAACCTGCGGCTCACCAACAGCCCCTTTCTGGGGGGCATGACCCACAACAGCGTGATCGTGTGGGCCAGAGCCAGTGACGAGATTCCCGTGCAGGTGAAATACCGCGAAAAAGTCACGGCGGGCCAGTGGCTGATGAGCGAGGCCATCACCGCCAAAAAGGCCGACGAATTTGTGGTGCAGATTCCCCTGAAAAACCTCAAGCCCGACACCGTTTATGAATACGACCTACTCACCAACGGTCTGGCGTCTTATTACACCCGCTCCACCGAAGACCCCACCTTCAAGACCTTTCCCGCCCCCGGAACCAAAGGCAAGTTCAAGATCGGTTTTGGCAGTTGCTCAAAGGTGCAGGCCGACCGCAGCCAGCCCATCTGGAACACCGTGTGGGCCAAACGCCCCGATGTGTTCATGTGGGTGGGCGACAACATCTATGGCGACACCCTGCAACCCACCGTGCTCGCAGAGCTTTATCGCATGCAGCGCGACGTGCCTGAACAGGAAAAGGTGAATGTCCACATTCCCCAGTTCGCCACCTGGGATGACCACGACTTCGGCCTCAACGACTGGGATCAGCGCCACCCGGAAAAAAACTCCGCCCTGTCCATGTTCAAGCGTTATTGGGCCAATCTGGGTTATGGCGAGCCGGGCAACCCCGGCGTTTACAGCAAGTTCAGCATGGGAGACGTGGACGTGTTTCTGCTGGACGGACGTTTTCACCGCGACCCCAACAGCACCCCCAACAGCCCGGCCAAAACCATGCTGGGCAAAAAACAACTGGCGTGGCTCAAGGCGGGCCTGAAAGAGTCCAAAGGCACTTTCAAGCTGCTGGCCGTGGGCACCCCCTGGAACGACCTGCAGGGCACACTGGGCGACAGTTGGGCCGGTTTCAAAAACGAACTGAA
>CAYJOG010000640.1:0-1708 GCA_964371695.1 uncultured bacterium | reverse complement strand
TCCTTGACCTCGCCCCCCAGCACCGCGCCCTGGAAAGCCGCGCCCATGGCCACCACTTCGTCAGGGTTCACGCTGCGGTTGGGTTCCTTGCCAATGACATCCTTCACCAGTTTCTGGATGTAGGGGATGCGGGTGCTGCCGCCCACCAGCAATACTTCATCAATTTTGCTTTTGTCCAGCTTGGCGTCGGCGATGGCCTGCTTGAGGGGGCCAAGGGTGCGGTCAAACAGGTCCATGCAGAGTTTCTCAAACTCGGCGCGGGACAGCTTGATCTGCATGTGCTTGGGGCCGGTGGCGTCGGCGGTGATGAAGGGCAGGTTGATTTCGGTTTCGCTTTTGCTTGAGAGCTCGATTTTGGCCTGCTCGGCGGCGTCGCGCAGGCGCTGTGTGGCCATGCGGTCGGCGGACAGGTCAATGCCCGTGTCGCCCTTGAATTTTTTGATCATCCAGTCGGCCACGAGGTGGTCGAAGTCGTCGCCGCCCAGGCGGTTGTCGCCGGCGGTGGCCTTGACCTCCACCGTGCCGCCGCCCACTTCCAGCACCGACACGTCAAAGGTGCCGCCCCCCAGGTCATACACCAGAATCGTCTGGTCGGGTTTTTTGTCCACGGATCAGGCCAGGGCTGCGGCGGTGGGTTCGTTGATGATGCGCTTCACGTCCAGGCCCGCGATGCGGCCTGCATCTTTGGTGGCCTGACGCTGGGCGTCAGTGAAATAGGCGGGCACGGTGATGACCGCAGCGGTCACTTTCTGGCCCAGATAGGCCTCGGCTTCGGCTTTGAGTTTTTGCAGGATGAAGGCGCTGATTTCCTGGGGCGAAAAGGACTTTTTGGCGTTGGGGATGTTCACCTTGTGGTCGGTGCCCATTTCGCGCTTGATGGAGAGGACCGTGTTGTCGGGATTGGTGATGGCCTGGTTTTTGGCCACCTTGCCCACCACCCGTTCACCATCCTGGGTAAAGCTGACCACGCTGGGGGTGGTGCGCCCGCCCTCGGCGTTGGCAATGACGACGGCCTCGCCGCCCTCCACCACGCTGACAACCGAGTTGGTCGTTCCCAGGTCAATACCGACAATCTTGGACATAATGGCCTCCTTTTTCTTAAAGCAAATATAAAAGTTGAGCCGTCACCTGTCAACTAGTCTTTTTATTTTTTCGGCTGCCTGAAAAATTATGCGCACACAATCTTATTCAAATCCCTATAAACTTGTCGCTGTGACCACCACCACCAGCCACTATCGCCAGGCCCTGGAACAACACACCAAAAGAGCACTGGACGCCCCCGATGTGCGCCAGAGCGCCGTGATTGTGCCCCTGGCCAACCTGCGGGGCGAAGACCACCTGCTGCTGGCCAAACGGGCGGCCTCTCTGGCCTCCCACCCGGGGCAAATCTGTTTTCCCGGCGGCAAACCTTCTGCCGAAGACGGCAGCCTGTGGCAAACCGCCCTGCGGGAAACCTGGGAGGAACTCTCCGTGCCCAGCGACAAAGTGACCCTGTTGGGCGAACTGGACGACGTACACACCATCACGGGTTACGTCATCCGCCCCTTTGTGGCCCTGCTGGAAGACCCCCAGGCCGTGGAACCCGACACCGCCGAAATCGAGCAGGTGTTCTGGGTGCCCTTCTCTGCCCTGCTCAATCCCGACAATTACCAGTCGCAGAAAATGACGCTGCACTGGGGCGGGGACTATGACATGCAGACCTTCACCG
>CAYJOG010000639.1:0-1720 GCA_964371695.1 uncultured bacterium | reverse complement strand
CACCCCAACCCTCTCCCCATTAAAGGGGAGAGGGGGCTTACCTTTTAACTTTTAATCCCTGGGCCGGGCAAATCAGGCCCGTGGCGGCAAACCCAGCGCACTGAAAAGCGCGAGGCCATCGGTGCCGCCCAGTTGGGGGTCGGCGGCCCGTTCGGGGTGGGGCATCAGTCCCAGCACATTCCCCTGCTGGTTGAGGAGGCCCGCGATGTTGCCCACGCTGCCGTTGGGATTGGACGCCTCGGAAACCACGCCGTTTTCATCGCAATAAAGCAGGGCGGCCACGGGGCGCGGACCCTTGGCGGGGGGCGTGTAGTTGCCCTCGGCATGGGCGATGGGCAAACGCAGCACCGTGCCCACGGGCAGGTGCGACAAAAACGGCCCGGTGTTGTTTTCCACCCGCAGATGCACCCATTGGCAGGCGAACCGAAGGCCGCTGTTCTGCTGCAACGCGCCGGGCAGCAGGCCGATTTCGGTGAGTATTTGAAACCCGTTGCAGATGCCCATCACCAAACCACCTTTTTCGGCGTGTCGCACGATGGCCTCACACACCGGGCTGGTGGCGGCGATGGCTCCGGCCCGCAGATAGTCGCCATAACTGAACCCACCGGGCACCAGCAACACATCGGTGGGGGGCAGTTTTTTATCTTCGTGCCAAGCCCAGGCCAGAGGCTGATTCAGGCGGTGCTCCACCAGCCAGGCGCAGTCAAAATCGCAGTTGCTGCCCGGAAAACGCACCACGGTGAAACGGAGGTTTTTTTTAGAAATGGATGGTGTTCTGGTGGCGATCATTTCAAGAACCCCCGACTATCAGGATGATGGAAGAATCAGGAAGCCAAGGGCCATGGATGGCCCGTTCCGCCGCCGGTTCAGAACGGGGAGGCGCTGACCTGAACTTAACTGGCAACAAAGCCACAGCCCAACCACGCCACCGACCGGGGTGGTCTGAACCGTGCGGTGTTGTTCGTAAGGTTTCACGGATGAAACCGGCGAACCAGAATATGAAATGAGCCGAGTTTTTCATGTCAAGGAAACGGGGGGATGCACCTGGATGTTTGCTACAAAACCCCTGCAAGATGGTCAATCGGCGTGATGATGGCGTCTTCCAGCACCGGATTGACAAACAGGCGGTCGCACATTTTCTTGGCCTGGGATTTGGCCTCGGCGAGGTTTTGGGCCGACACGCTCAGGCGGATTTCCTTGTCCACCCGCACGTCTTCCACACCCTTGAAACCCAGGCGCGAGAGGCTTTTTTCCAGGGCCTGACCCTGGGGATCGAGAATGTTCGCCCGGCGGCGCACCAACACCTGCAGGTGATAGGTTTTCATGGTTTTTCTCCTGTGACCCGCTGGTAGACCTGCTGATAACCTTCCTCCACCTTCCCCAGGTCAAAACGGAACCGGTCCTTGTCGAGTTTTTCGTGTGTAGCGGCATCCCACAGGCGACAGGTGTCGGGGCTGATTTCGTCGGCCAGAATCAGGCCGCCTTCGTTCTCGCCCTTGTCGTGGGGGCGGCCAAACTCCAGCTTGAAATCCACCAGTTGCAGACCCCGTTTGGCCATGTATTTCACCAGCAGCTTGTTGATGTGCCGGGCCAGTTTTTCGATGGTTTTCATTTCACCGCCGCTGGCGAGACCCAGTGCGCGGATGTGATCCGGGTTGATCATGGGGTCGCCCAGTTCGTCGTCTTTGTAATACGTCTCAAAGATGGGGCGGTCCAGCAC
>CAYJOG010000638.1:0-1744 GCA_964371695.1 uncultured bacterium | reverse complement strand
ACATAAACCAGAATGCCGAACTGCAACCCGGTGAAAAACCGGAGATTTTCAGGCAGAAGGTGGCGGATGCACTGAAATCGGCCGGTTCGGAGCTTTTTGTTGTTGGTGGAGGAGGGGTACTGTATACGTATAACCCAATAACTTCAGGGTGGGAACTCAACCCAGACGAGACCGCAGACAAGGATTATCTGGATGTGATTAGCAAGGTTGGTGAGGGTGGCACCGTTAAATTGGACAGTGGGGGAAAGTGGGTTGACGAAGTGACCAAGAACTTCATCGCCAGTGTTGAAAAGGATATCGGGAAAGAAACGACTCAAGAAGTGGTGACGGAAAAGATCATCACCACCAGATCCGTGATTCTCGACGACTGGGACCTGACCTTTCAGGTGGGGCCGGGAGCGGACGAACATATCGTTGAGAATTTCAAAACAAGCACGGCGGAAACAAGCGGTCTGTCAAAAGCAGACGCGACCACGGCTGAAAAGGCCAGAAATGCCATTGACACCATTGACCATGCCCTTGAATTTCTTGGCGAAAACCGGAGTCAGGTCGGCGGACTAGAGAGCCGTTTTACGGCAATCAACAATGACCTTCACAACCGGGCGTTGACGCCGCAAAAACAGGTTTCGGCCCTGACTGATGCCTTCAACCCCCAGGTGGGCAATTCGCTTTGGGGCCTGCTCTCCATTCACCTCAAACTGGGTTGATCTGGCCCCAGTGGTTCATTCGATTTGAAATGAGTCACAGGGATGTCCATTGCTGTCAGGTTTATTGGTAGCCCCGGCGTCCCGCCGGGAGCAAAAAAACGCCGAAGGCGTCACAAAACAGGGTTTTTTCAGGGAAATACGAAGAGGAATCTGAATGGTGCGCGCCTTTGGCGCGGTTGACACTCCCGGCGGGACGCCGGGGCTACATCCCAGACGCGTTCTTTTCGGCTCACCAGGATTTTTAAGTTTCTGTTAAGATGCGCGGTGTGTTGCGGCGGTTGTTCTGTTGGTTGGCCCTGATGGTCGGGGCGATGGCCCCGTTGCCACTGCTGGCGGGTGAGCCTGCCGCTGAAAAAGGCCGTGTGGTGAGCGCCCAGGAGGCCCGACAGCCCGCCTATCTGAAACTGGTGAAACGTTTTGCTCCCTGTCTGGCGGTCACCGGTGGGGACATCTGGCCCGTGTTGCCCAGTTATCAGTGGCACAACGGCTCGCCTCTCATGCGGGGTTTGCTGAGGGCCGATGGCCAGCCCGAAAATCCCCAGGAGGTCCTCTCGGCTAGTGTGCTGAGCCAGCGCCCCTGGCACACGCTGCCCAGCCAGGCGCCGGGGGGGCAGCCCTATGTTTATTACATCGATGGCCCTGGCGAAAACCTGGGGCCGGGTGAAGAGGATGCCTCGTGGATTACCGAATGGCGGCGTATTCAGGGCAGCGACCCGGTCAAGGCGGCTTATCCGCCTACGGTGCTGGTGCAGGGCCTGTGGTTGCCGCCGCAAAAAAACGGAAAACGGCTGGTGCTGCGTTACTGGTTTTTTTATCCCTATGACAAATGGAGCAACAGCCACGAAAGCGACTGGGAGCACATCGAGGTGCTGCTGGAGGGTGGGGGCGGCAAGACCCCTTTTGAGGGAGCGTGGCGGCTTAGCGCGGTGCAGTTTCACTTTCACAGCGACGAGGTTTTTCTCAGCCCTCAGGAGTTTTTTGTTGTGGGCCCCCGCAACGAAAAAGAAGGCCGCCACCCCGTGGTGTTTGTGGGGGGC
>CAYJOG010000637.1:0-1747 GCA_964371695.1 uncultured bacterium | reverse complement strand
CAGGGCGTGCTGCCCGAAGTGGCCGCCATGCGGGGCGTGGAACAGGGGCCGCCCAACCACCCCGAAGGCGACGTGTGGGTACACACCCTTTTGTTGTTGCGGGCGCTGGGGCGCACCACGCCGCGACTGGGCTGGGCCGCCCTGCTGCACGACGTGGCCAAGCCCCTCACACGGGGGCAGAAAAACGGCAAAACCACCTTTTATGGCCACGTGGAGCAGGGCGCGGACATGGCGGGCAAAATCCTCAACCGCTTTGGCGCGCCTTCGGTTTTTGTCAAAGAGGTGGTGCGTCTGGTGCAGAAACACCTGTTCTTCAAGGACGTGGCCGAGGTGCGGGGGCAAAAGCTGTCGCAGTTTTTGCACGAAGACCTGGCCACCGATCACCTGCTGCTGCATCAGGCCGACTGCTTGGCCAGCCACAGCCAGTTGCAGACGCTGGCCCTTTTGCGCCACCGGCAGTTGCTGGCCCCCTCTTTGCCTGCCGAGTTGGCCCTGCCCCTCAATGGCCGGGACCTGATGGCGGCGGGTGTGCCACCGGGGCCGGAGGTGGGGCGACTGCTGCAACTGGCGCGCCACCTGATGGAGCAGGAGGGCCTGACCGAACGCGAAGTGTTGCTTGTGCGGGTGATGCAAAAAGCGAAGAAGGCGTCATTCCGGCACAAGCGGGAGAAGGGCAGGCTTAAGCTTTGAGGCTGGAGGGCTGGTGACGTTTTTGTTTTTCGTAGCACAGGCATCCTGCCCATTGCTGTCAGGTTTATTGGTAGCCCCGGCGTCCCGCCGGGAGAAAAAAACGCCGAAGGCGACACCAAAGGAGATTTTTTCCGGGAAACACGAAGAGGAATCTGAATGGTGCGCGCCTTTGGCGCGGTGGACACTCCCGGCGGGGACGCCGGGGCTACCTCAAAAAGGGCAAAGGAAGCGGCGCGTGAATAAATGCAGAACATTCGCCCGCATCTACACACCCCACATGAAAAAACACAGGTGTTTAAAATAATTTAACCATTTTCTTTAGGAACAACGTTTCTGGGTTGCTAACCTGCCTGCCATGGGTTTGGTGCATGGGTTCACGCCAGCCGTTTTCAGCCAGTTTTTTGCTGCGCTGAAAGGGATAACGCTTTTTCGGAAAGGGGTGCGTTGATATGTCCGCCCCCAAGGCCGAAGTGCTCAATCCTTTTGTCCTCACCTCCCTCACCTATCTGGACATGCGTCTGCTGCTGGATGTGAAAAAAGGCCCGCCCGCGCTGTGCAAGGAGTTTCCGCCTTTTTCTGGCGGCGTGATGGTGCGGGTGGGGCTGAAGGGTGATATAAACGGCACCTATTCGCTGGCCATGGATCAGCAGGCCGCCCTGAAGGTGGCCGGGGCCATGCTGCTGGGCCTGAACATCAACCGGCTGGACGTGATGGCCCAGAGCGCCCTGCTGGAAATCACCCAGGTGATGGCCACGAGCGCCGCCCACAGTCTGTCGCGCCAGGGTTATGGCTGCACGGTGACGCCGCCGGTGCTGTTCACGCTGCCCCTGCGTCAGGCGGCCCCAGCCAAGCCCACCCTGGCGGTGCCGGTGATTTCAAACCACGGCAGCATTTTGCTGGGCATGAATTTTTCGGTGTCGGCTCCCTCGCTCACCGGCGACGCCCTGGCGGCGGCGCAGTAGCCTCTTTCAGAGCCTGTTTTGTGAGTTTTTTGACTGCTTTTAGAGCATTTTCGGAGTAGACGTGGACGAAATAAGAGCATTTTTTCTTGCCCTCT
>CAYJOG010000636.1:0-1748 GCA_964371695.1 uncultured bacterium | reverse complement strand
TGGAAGAACACCCTGCGCAAGGTGCTGTGGCAGGACTTTGTCGAAAACCGGGTGTGATTCTTCCTCTTATTCGACCAGTTGCCACCGATATTTTTCAGGGTCATTTTGAGCGAAGTCCATTTTGACCCACACACTCCCGCCCCAATAAGGGTCAGAATGACCCAAAAGCACGCCTTCTGCTTCTAAAACGCTGACAAAACCCCTCAAAAAACCTTTTTCTCACTTGGCACCAGGATTGCTCTCCTTTTTTCAATCTCAGGAGGCAAACCCAAAATGTCAACCGCTCCCCTCAAAGTCATCCTCAGCGAAAAAGAACGCAACCGCTTGGTGGAAAAATACGCCTATCTGGTGGAGCAAATGGTGAAAGCCGTCCACCCCCGGTTTCCTTCCAATGTCGAAAAGGATGACCTGTTCAGCTACGGCGTGTTGGGCCTCATTGACGCCATCAACAAGTTCGACGCCAGCAAGGGGGTCAAGTTCGAGACCTACGCCTCCAGCCGCATTTATGGGGCCATGATTGACGAGCTGCGCCGCTATGACTGGGTTCCCCGCTCGGTGCGCAGCAAACAGAAAAAAGTCGAAAAAGCCATGCAGAAACTCGCCTGCGGCCAGCAGGAAATCAACCTTCAGTCCATCTCCGACGAAACCGGTCTGAGCCAGGAACGCCTGCTGAAATTGCGCCAGGAACTGAACCGCGCCACCACCCAGAGCATGGACGAAACCCTGCGCCACGACGGCGAAGACAGCGACAGCACCTTTGGCTCGCTGCTGGCCGACGAAGAAACCCTCAACCCCGTGCGCGAAATGCAGATGGAAACCCGCCGGGACATCCTCAAACAGGGGCTGGCCACGCTTTCCACCAACGAACGCCAGATTGTGGAAGCCATCTATTTTGAAGAAACCAACCTGCGCACCCTGAGCCACCGACTGCAACTCTCCATCAGCCGCATCAGCCAGTTGCACCGCCGCGCCCTGGGCAAACTGGAAGCCGCCTTCACACCGCATTACGAATTGATGGTGGGGTAAAGAAACACCTTCTTTTTCGAAGCAGCAGGGGCGGCCAAAAACCGCCCCTGCTGCTTTTCGCCCGCCACCGCCCGAACGTCATATAATCTGGCCCCGAATGAGTCCCCGCCCTTATTCGGAGCAAACCCGTGGCTGAGTTTCTGGGCCTCATGGGACAGCAGACCATCAATGGCCTCACCCTGGGGGCCATGCTGGCGCTCATCGCCTTGGGTTACACCATGGTCTACGGCATTCTGGAACTCATCAACTTCGCCCACGGTGAGGTGTTCATGTGTGGCTCGTTTTTGGGGTTGTTTTTTCTGGAAAAACTCATGCAGGCCGGGTTTTCGGCCCTGATGGCGTTTTTGCCCGCCCTGTTGCTGGCCATGATGGCCACGGCGCTGTTGGGGCTGGGCATTGAGCGGCTGGCCTACCGGCCCCTGCGGGGCGCGCCCCGCCTGAGCCTGCTCATCAGCGCCATCGGGGCGAGCCTGTTTCTCATGAACTTTGTCATGCTTTTTGTGGCCAACGACGCCAAAACCTATCCGCCCCTGTTTGATGTCACCTACACCCTGGCCTCGCTGCGTTTGCGGCAGGCCGACATCGTGGTCATCGGCGTCACGGCCCTCGCGCTCACCGGCCTGATGACCCTGATTTATGGCACCCGCCTTGGGCGCGCCATGCGGTGCATCGCGCAGGACCGCGACGCCGCCCGGCTGGTGGGCATCCCAGTGGATCAGGTG
>CAYJOG010000635.1:0-1760 GCA_964371695.1 uncultured bacterium | reverse complement strand
CAAGCCCGGCTTGGTCAATACCACCCTCTCCCATCTGACGACGGGAGAGGGTAAAAGAAAAGCCTCATCACCCCGCCGTCATTCCCCAGGAAGCGGCAGTCCAGTTGAAACAAAAACATCACACCTTTTTCTGTTCTCTTTCAGTGGGGCGGGCGTCTCGCCCGCCTTTAACATGAACGCAGGCAGGATGCCTGCGCCACCAGCAGGACACCTGCCCCATCACCTCTTTCACACCGACTGAAAAATCTGTTGGGCCAGTTCGCCCAGCGTGGGGTCGCGGGCGCTCGCCAGCAGAATCACGTCGCCGGGCATGGCCCACTCCCGCAGGGCTTTCAGCAGCGCCGGGCGACCCCCCATCGAAAGCTGGTGCGCCGGGCCTTTGCCGGGCAGCAGGTGTTCGCTGCAAATGTCCCGCTGCACCGTGCCCCCGGCGTAATAAATGGGCAGCAGAAACAATCCGTCCTGTTTGCGTAGGTGCAGGCGGAAACATCGGCTGAGGGCGTCTTTCATCAGCCGCGTGGGGCCAAAGCCGTGGGGCTGGAACACCAGCGCCACCCGCCCGCCCAGGTGCCGCGCCGCCAGCAGCGCCGCCTTGAGTTTTTCAGGATTGTGGGCGTAATCATCCACCACCATCACGCCGTTTTTTGTGCGCCCCAAAAGCACAAACCGCCGCTCCACGCCCGAATACGTCACCAGCGCCTGCGCCACCTGCGACTTGCTCAGCCCCAGCGCCTGGGCCGCCGCCGTGGTGGCCAGGGCGTTGAGCACGTTGTAATGCCCCACGGCCTTGAGGTGATATTTCGCCTGCCCCACACGAAAAAAAAGATTGTCGCCGTCTTGCCGCAGCGCCCAGGCCCGCAGGCTTCCCTCGCCAATGCCATAGTCCACCAGTTCCACACCCTTTTTCACAAAGGGCTTCAGCCGCGCCTTCAGGCTGTGGTGTACCACCACCCGCTGCGTCACGCGGCCCACAAACTGCTCGAACATGGGTTTGAGTTCCGAGAGGGGTTTGTGATCCAGCGTGATGCTGCTCACCAAGCCAATCTGGGGGTTGTAACGCTCCAGAGTGCCATCGCTTTCGTCGGCCTCGATCACCACCGGCCCCGCGCCGCAGCGCACGTGGCCCGTGGCGTTTTTGTCGGTGAAGTTGAGCATGGCCGCGCCGCCGATCACCAGGGGATCCTTCCAGTTGGCGGCCAGAGCGTGGCCCAGCATGGCGGTGGTGCTGCTTTTGCCGCTGGTGCCCGCTACGGC
This sequence comes from uncultured bacterium, assembly GCA_964371695.1. Classification (GTDB taxonomy): domain Bacteria; phylum CAYJOG01; class CAYJOG01; order CAYJOG01; family CAYJOG01; genus CAYJOG01. The sequence goes on along the minus strand of CAYJOG010000635.1, from coordinate 506 downwards.
CACCCCCGCGCCGCTGTGCAATATGTCCGCCAGCAGTTCGCTGCGATGCAGGATGGGCACCTTGAGGGCGCGGGCCGCCTGAATGTCGGGGTTGTCCTCTTCGATGGCGGTGGACACCACCACGGCGGTGAGCCAGCCCTTGATGGCCGCACCGTTTTGCGTCACCAGCTTGATGCCCGCCGACTTCAGCAGATCAAAATGTCCGCTGCGCTCACCCCGGTCAAAACTGCGGTCGCTGCCCTGCACCTTCACGTCCAGGCCGTCGCGCTGGCCCACGCACAACAGGGCCTGCGCCAGGGCGCACATGCCCACCCCCCCCACGCCCACCAGGTGATAACGCCGTCGCTTGCTCATGGGAATAATGTCCAGAGCCGCCCGCTGTTATACCAATGAACATTCAAAAAAGCATGAATTTTCATTGGATTAATTGGCCTTGCCATTCGTCGTGAATGGCTGCGGCCCGGCGCGGCGCAGGCAAAGCCCGCTTGCGCCGCACCCCACAGGAT
>CAYJOG010000634.1:0-1761 GCA_964371695.1 uncultured bacterium | reverse complement strand
GCCGCTCACCAAATAAGCGCCCGCGGTTTGGCTCCAGGTGAATTTGGTTGTTTCATGTGTCTCAGGCGCAGCCACGGGGGCAGGATGGGTGGTGGTGTTTTGCGAGACCAGCGGCCGGGCCGACTTGCCGCCGCCTCCGCAGCCCAGGGGCAGCGTCATCCCCAGCCCCATCAGCAGGGTCAATCCCACCACACCAATCCAGCTTTTTATTTTCAGGAACATCCCTATTCCTTGGAATATCGGCCACTTTAGCTGAAAAATCGGCTAAAAACCAGACTGTTTTGTATAATTTAACTTCCCTCCGGGCTTATTTGGTGGCTCTGGGTTATCTGGTGGTGTTTTTTGTCAAAACGAACATTGAAAAAGGATCTGTTCCTGACCATTTTGGCGGCATCCACGGGAAAGAGGCCATGGATGGCCGTTTCCGCCGCCGCCCCAAGGTGGGTGGCGCTCACCCGAAAATTTTCTTTAAAGGCAAAAGCTGTGACAAACAGCCCCGTTTAACTGGGTGGGCCTGGGGCGTGCGGCGTTGTTCGCAAGGTTTCACGGATGAAACCGGCGAACCAGAAAACATAGGCAGGGGTGGTTTTTTATCCCTCGCACCATATTCAGGTTGTTATCCACCGGATTTGGCATTAAGCTAGGGGGTCAAGAACTAGCACACACATCTCTTTTCAACGGGCGATTCAGGGAGGATGGCCTTTTGAGTATCAGCGTAACAACCAACGTGGCGGCGCTCAGGGCATTAAACAGCCTGCGGATGACTGCGAATGCAACCGCTGATTCACTGCGCCATACCACCACGGGTTACAAGCTGAACCAAGCCGCCGACAGCCCCAGCGACATGGGCATCAACACGGTGATGACCTCGCGCATCAACGGCAACACCGTGGCGCTCGCGAACGCCCAGGACACCATGAACCTGCTGGACACCGCCGACGCGGCCATGGAAGAAATGACCATGGACCTGCTGCGCATCCGCGACCTGCTGGTGCGGGCTGCCAACGGGGCCACGCTCACCGGCGAGGAACAGGCCATGCTGATTCTGGAGGCCGACACCCTGCGCACCGAGCTGGGGCGCATCGCCCAGTCCACCACCTTCAACACCAAGCTCATTCTTTTTGGCGACCTGGACAGCACTGTGGGCGCGGTGGCGCAGATTGGGGCCGACGGCGGCTCGGTGTTCCGCCTGTCGGTGGTGATTCCCCAGATGCAGACGGCCATCAACGGCTTTCTGGCCCAGCCCCCGCCCCCCAACCCCCTGGCCAACCTCACGTTGCAGGCCCAGAGCGGCCTGAGTCAGGCCGATGTGGACCTGAGCACCCTGGCGGGCATCCGATCTGGCCTGGGATCGCTTCGCAACCGCCTCAGCCACATCGTGAGCGATCTCACTGCGGAGAACATCAACCAGTCTTCGGCCCGGTCGCAGATTGCCGACACCCACTATGCCAGCGAACTGGCCAACTTCACCAAGCTGCAAATCCTCACCCAGTCCACACTGGCCACACTGGCCCAGGCCAACTCTGCTCCCCAGGTGGCGTTGCAACTGTTGCAGTAATCAAGCCCGCTGTTAGTTCATTTTGCGTAAGTTTATGCACAGTTTTCCGCCTTGTCGTGCCCGTTGACCAAACAACAGAACGCCCTCGACCCCCCTCTCCCCTTGAGGGAGAGGGTTGGGGTGAGGGGTTTATTAGAGCAAATTCACATTTGACGTAGACAAAGGGCGGGGCCAGTCTTTGCCCTCTCCCTGAGGGAGAGGGC
>CAYJOG010000633.1:0-1765 GCA_964371695.1 uncultured bacterium | reverse complement strand
CGCCTATGATGCCCCCGCAATGGCTCTGAAAATGGACCGAGTAACACAAAGCGCCGTCAACGAGCGCGCCACCCGCCCCCGCGACACGTTCCGGCGGATGCTGGCGCTGCTGCGCCCCCACGTGGGCTGGATGCTGCTGATTGCGCTCGCGCTGGGCAGCGTGGCGGGGGCCACGGCGCTCATCATTTATTCCATCAAAAACCTGCTGGATCAGGCCCTGGCCGCCAAAAACATGGGGGCGCTCAACTGGGTCATCGCCAGCATCCTGGCCCTGGGACTGGTTCGGTTTGTGATGGGTTTTCTGGCGCAATACGGCATGTCGCTGGTGGGCCAGCGGCTGCTGGAGGCCATGCGCAACAACCTGTTCTCGCACATTCAAAAGATGAGCCTGAGCTTTTTTGACCGCACCCACAGCGGCGACCTCATCAGCCGCGTGAGCAATGACATTTCGGTGTTGCAGGGCTTTGTGCGCGACACCGTGCATTCGCTCATCAGCATTCCCTTTCAGGCCATTGCGGGCGTGGGGCTGCTGCTGGCCCTAAGCCCCGGTCTCACGGCCCTGGCTTTTGTGGTGCTGCCCGCAATGGGCTGGGTCATCAACAAGGGCAGCCGCCGCATGAAGCTGCTGGCCCACCGCCAGCAGGAGCGCACCGCCGACCTGACGGTGATTCTGCAGGAGGCCCTGACGGGCATTCGCGTGGTGAAAAGTTTCGCCCGCGAAGACGAAGAAATCGCCCGGTTTGAAGAAGCCGCCCGGCAAAGCTTCAGGGCCGCCATGCGGGGTTATTTCTGGTCGAGCCTCATCAAGCCGCTGGTGGAAATGTTGGGCACCCTGGGGCTGGCGATGGTGATTTACATGGGCGGACGGCTGGTAATTGTGCAATCGGCCATGACGCCCGGCGACCTGCTGGCTTTTCTCATCGCCCTGGGGAACATGATCAGCAACCTGGCCCGCGTGGGCGGCACGCTGCTGCAACTGCAATACACACTCGCCAGCGCCGAGCGCCTGTTTGCGATTCTGGACGTGCAATCGGACATCAGCGATTCGCCCGACGCCATACCTGCCCCTTATTTCACGGGGAACGTCCGGTTTGAAAACGTGAGTTTTGGTTATGGCGCAGACACCGAGCCGGTGCTCAAAAACATTTCGCTCGAAGCCACCCCCGGCGAAATCGTGGCCCTGGTGGGCCCCAGCGGCGCGGGCAAAAGCACGTTTGTCAACCTCATCCCCCGTTTCTATGACGTCACCGGCGGGGCCATCTGCATTGACGGCGAGGACATCCGCCACTTCAAAATCAAAAGCCTGCGCCAGCAGATTGCCATGGTGCCGCAGGACACGTTGCTGTTCAGCGGCTCGCTGGCACAGAACATCGCCTATGGCAAACCCGGCGCGAGCCACGAAGAAATCGAAGACGCCGCCCGCGCCGCCAACGCCCACGAATTCATCACCCAGTTGCCCCACGGCTATGACACCCTGGCGGGCGAGCGAGGCGTGTTGTTGAGCGGCGGCCAGCGCCAGCGCATCGCCATCGCCCGCGCCCTGCTGGCGAACCCCCGCATTCTGATACTCGACGAGGCCACCTCCAGCCTGGACAGCCACAGCGAGCAGGTGGTGCAGCAGGCCCTGGAACGCCTGATGAAAGGCCGCACCACGTTCATCATCGCCCACCGGCTTTCCACCATCCGGGCCGCCACCAAAATACTGGTGGTGCAACATGGCGAAGTGGCGCAATGCGGCAATCACGAGGAACTCATGGGCCAGGGG
>CAYJOG010000632.1:0-1766 GCA_964371695.1 uncultured bacterium | reverse complement strand
TTCTCGCGGGTGAGCGCGTCGTTGTCCGGCTCCACGATATAAAATACACCCCCCAGGGGGCGTTTGGGGCGAGACCCCTGGGCCACCCACTGCACCTGATTGAGCATGCGCCTGACGGGGGTGAGGCGGGCGGCGAGGTGGTGGTCCTGCAACAGATACACGTCTTTGCCCGCCATGCGGTCCAGCCCGGCCACGTGGCGGCGTTTCTGGCCCTGCGAGGGGCGGTATTGCTGCCCCAGGCTGCCCCTTTTGCAGGGCACGATGCGGTGGCGCACTTTGTCGTGTCGGCACATGGCGCGGGCGATTTCGGTGATGAGGCTTTCGCCCTGGGCCAGCACCAGTTGGCGGGGGGGCACGCTGTTGGGTGTCATCACGGTGGTGGCCCCGCTGCGCTGAAACGCCTCTCGCACCTGCAGGGCGGTGCGCAGCACTTCATCCACCAAAAAGGTGAAGTCGGCCTCGAACACGCTGGGAATGTCCAGCCCCTCGATGGTGTAGGTGCTTTGCACGCCCAGTTCCCTGGCCCATTTGTGGCTCCATTCCAGGGCCTTGACCGGCACAGGAGCCAGCACCTTGGCCTCAAGGCTTGGAACAATCAGGCGCCCTTCTGGAACGACACCGCCCGCGGTTGCTTCAAAACAAAGCCACTTGCTGTTGCGGGGGGCGGCGGCCCTGAGGGCCGTGCCCTGTGCGGCGTCGTCCAGCAGCACCAGTGTAGAGGGTGAGCCAGACATGGTCTTTCTGATTCCCGGTGAACGGGCGATGCATCTTATGCACAAGTGGCGGCCCGTGTAAACACCCGGAGTCCTTCGGCCAGTGGCCAGACCAGACCTGCTAATCTGTTTCCATGCAGAATCCCGTGCTTCTGACCGTCAAGGAAGGCATTGCCCATCTGGTGCTCAACGACCCGGCCCGGCGCAACGCCATGTCCCCCTCCATGGCCGAGGCTTTTTATGACACGGTGGAAAAACTCAAGCACATGAATGACGTGAAGGCCGTGGTGCTCACCGGTGCGGGCAGCGCTTTCTGCGCCGGGGGCGACCTGGCTTTTCTGGAGGAACGCACCCGCCAGACGCCAGAAGAAAACCACCACGCCATGCGCTGGTTCTACAGCCGGTTTCTGTCGCTGCGGTCGTTGCCGGTGCCAGTGGTGGCCGCCATCAACGGCCACGCCATGGGGGCGGGGCTGGCGCTCACGCTGGCGGCAGACTGGCGGGTGTGCGCCGAAGAAGCCCGCATGGGCTTCAACTTCTCCCGCCTGGGGGTTTCGCCGGGCATGGCCAGCACGTTTTATCTGCCCCGGCGCACCAGCGCCACCATCGCGGCGGGTTTGTTGTGTTCGGGTGAGACTTTTGGCGCTCAAGAAGCCAAGGCCTGGGGCATGGTGCAGGAGGTGTATCCCGCAGAAGCGGTGGTGTCGGCGGCGCGGGTGGCGGCGGCCTCCCTTTCGGCAGGCAAACCCCCGGCCACGGTGCTCACGCTGCGGGCGCTGCGCCAGCAGGAAGACGCTGGTCTGGACGCAGTGCTGGACACCGAGGCCTGGCATCAGGCCGCCTGTTACGCCAGCCCGGCGTTCCAGAAAACCCTGCGGGGTCTGGTGCAGAAAATAGCCACACCCAAGGCGGCGGTGAAAAAGAAAAAGAAGTAAAGGGGCGGGAGGTCGGAAAAAGAAGAAGGTTTGATTTTTTTGTTTAACGCCCTCATCCGGCGTGTTTCGCGCTTCGCGCTCAGGCGGGCGAGGACGCCCGCCCTACTCACGCGCCACC
>CAYJOG010000631.1:0-1766 GCA_964371695.1 uncultured bacterium | reverse complement strand
GAGAGGGCAAGGACTGGCCCCGCCCTTTGTCTACGTCAAATATGAATTTGCTCTAAACGCTCAGGCAAGATGCCTGAGCCACCGATTTTAAGCCATATGAACCACATACCGCGCAACAACCAAAGCAAAACCAAGGGTTTTTGCCATTCACGGCGACGGGGGCGTCACCGCTACTCCGGTTAACCTGACAGCCATGGGCAAGATGCCATGCCCCCCAATCTCACCAAAATCTGTTGCGATTTTGCAACAGATGGGTAAACAGAGGGGCATGCACTGGAAATTAAGGGGGCCAGACAGGGGTTTCGGACCGTTTGAACCCCCTGCCCGGCATCTGTTAAACTCAATGGTCCGAGACCACATGTCAAAAAAACATACGTTCACTCATGCTGAACCCCGCTTTGGTTGGCGAGGGATTTTTTTGCCTTTTCTGGCCCTGTTTTTGAGCCTGGGGGGGAGGGCGGCCCTGGCGGCGCCCATTGACAGCAACGACATCGAGGTGACCCAGCAGGTGGTCACCGCCACCTATTTTGGCAACAACGCCAGCAACGTGGTGGTGAACTGCGCCAAGTTCGAGAGCCACATCGCCAACACCAAGCAGATTCTGTTTGTGCGCTACACCGCCAGCGGCACCATGGCCGACAGCACCGCCATCACCAATGTCAATCTGGTCAAAGAGGGCACCAGCAAAAACTGTGTGTACGACGGCGACGACACCATCGTGGGCACCGGCACCTTCAGCGGCGACAACGGCACGGTGAGTTTCACTCTGGGCACCCCCATTGACGTGCCCGGCGGCGCGGGCAGCGCCCAGAACCTCATCCTCATGTATACCCTCAACGGCACCGCCACGGCCAACCAGACCTTCAGCGCCCGTGTGGACACCGCCACCTCGGCGGATTTGCAGGTGCAGCACTTCGGTGCCTGCTGTGGCCCGGTGGACATTCTGGGATCGTTCCCCATCAACGGCGCGGTGCAGACGGTGAAGGGCGCGCTCACCCTGGCGGCCGGGGCGCAAAACCCGGCGGCGGGTGTGAAGAAAATCGGCGGCACCAATCAGGCCATGCTTCAGTTCACCCTCACGGCCTCCAGCGCTGAAAACGTGACCCTGCAATCCCTCAAGCTCAACCCCACGGGCACGGCCACCGACAACACGCATTTCACGGCGGTCAAGGTTTACCGCGACACCGCCGCACCCTTTGGTGAGGTGAGCGGGTCGGACCCGCTGGTGAGCACCGCCGCCACCTATGGCGCAGACAACACCATCACCTCCTTCGACATCAACCCCGACTACACCATCATCGCGGGCACCACAGAAACCTTCATTGTGGCCTACGACATTTCCGGCGCGGCCCCTGCCGGGGTCACGGCCATCACCTCCATCACCAGCGGCAGCATTGACGTGACGGCGGTGGGGGCCACCACGGCCCAAAGCGTGGTGCCCACCGGCTCGCTCACCAGCAGCACCCACATTCTGGGGGCCGAACTGACCGTGGCCGCAGGGGCCACCAACCCGGCGGCGTCTTATGTGCGGGCCAACTCCACCTCGGTGCTGGTGCAGTCCATGACGCTGGATGAAAGCACCGGCTCTGAAGACGTAATCCTCAACAGCATCACCCTCACCCCCACGGGCACGGGGCCGGACACGTCCAGCGGCATCACCTCGGTGGTGATGTGTTTTGACGTGGACCAGAACGGCAACTGCCTGGGCGGCGGCGATTTCGCCCTGGCCACCAGCCCCGCCACCTTTGCCACCGACAACACGGCCC
>CAYJOG010000630.1:0-1767 GCA_964371695.1 uncultured bacterium | reverse complement strand
CATACACAGGGGGTCCGGGGGAACCGCTGTTCCCCCGGTGGGGGTGCGGGGGCAACGCCCCCGCTTAAGGCACAATCAATGCGCCTTAAGCTTCGGTGGTTAAGATGCCCCTGTGAAAAAAAGCGCCTCAAAAGAAGCCGTCTTTCGCATTCTGGCGGGGCGGTTGAAGGGCCGTGTGGTGCGTGTGCCGCTGGTGGGCCGGGCGGCGCGCCCCACGCTGGGGCGGGTGCGCGAGGCGGTGTTCAGTGTGCTGCGCCCAGAGTTTGAAGGCTGTGTGTTTCTGGATTTGTATGCCGGAACGGGTCAGATGGGACTGGAAGCCCTGAGCGAAGGGGCCAAAGAAGTGTGGTGGGTGGACGAAAACCGCGCCATGACCGAGGCCCTGCGGTGTTTTCTGCGCTCGGTGGGGGAGCCGGACAAGGGGGTGTTGACCCAACGGGTGGAGATGGCCCTGGGCTGGCTGGGCCGTCAGGGGGTGAAGGCGGATGTGGTGTATCTGGACCCCCCCTTTGGCGCGGACCTCACCCCTCTGTTGCCGCAATTGAAAGAGCTGATGTCACCCCATGGGCGGATTTTTTGGGAAACATCGGGGCAGCCGGTGGATTTTTTGCCATTCTTTGAGTTGCACAGGCAGCGGACCTACGGCAGAATCCAGCTTCTCGAATACAGATTATGTGACTCTCCGTGAAAAAACGCGTCGCCAAAAACACTCGCACCATTTACCACCGGGGAGCCTATCCGGGCACCTTTGATCCCATTACGTTCGGCCACCTGGACATCATGGAGCGCTCCAGCGGTCTGGTGGAGGAACTGGTGGTGGCGGTACACAAAAACATCCGCAAAGCGCCGCTTTTTTCCATTGAAGAAAGGCTGGAACTGGTGCGCGAGGCCACCAGCCACATTCCCAACATCACGGTGATTTCCTTTGATGAACTGCTGGTGAACTTTCTGAAAAAGCAGGAGATTCACCTGGTGATACGCGGCCTGCGGGGCATTGAAGACTACGGCCATGAGCTGCAGATGGCCCATGCCAACAACAACCTGGGGGGCGTGGAGACGATATTTCTGGTGGCCAGTCAGGACGTGTCTTTTGTGAGCAGCACCATCATCAAAGAGGTGGCTTCCTTTGGTGGAGACGTGTCGCCTTTTGTGCCCCGCTGCGTGGTCAAGGCGCTCAAACAACGACAAAAACAGAAAACCCAGGGAGGGAAAACATGAGCCAGCGTGTGTTGGGCCTGTTGGACCAGTTCGAGCGCATGGTGGACAGTGCGCTGCACCTGGGCTGGATCAACAAGGTGGTGCTGGATGAAAAACAGACCCACGAGTTTTTTCGCGCTCTCCGCGAGGCGCTGCCGGGAGAAATTCACGCCGCCCGTCAGGTGCTGGAGAACAAGGAAAAAATTCTCTCCGGCGCAAAAGAAGAAGCTGCTTCGCGTCAGGACCGCCTGGAGGAAATGCTCAAGACCGAACCCCTGAGCAGCAAAACCCGCGAGCGGGTAAACCGCATTTTGCAGGAGGCCCACGCCGAAGCCGCGCTCATCCGCCACGAGGCCGATGATTATGCCCACGGTGTGTTGCACAAATTGTTCGGCCAACTCAGCCGCATGGGGCACGAAATCAAAAACGGCATGGAGCACCTCGCAGGTGAACGGGCGCAGGATGGCCTGCGGCGGGAAGAAGCGAGCTGAGAGCCTGTTTGAAAATTGGGGTATGTGAAATATATTCCAATTTCAAGCAGGCTCTTGCGGTTATGGATGACCGCATACG
>CAYJOG010000629.1:0-1772 GCA_964371695.1 uncultured bacterium | reverse complement strand
GGCGCTTCGCGCATAAAAAATCAAAATGTCACGCTTGCCGTCATTCCCGCGAAAGCGGGAATCCAGTGAAAGCAAAAAGGTTTTTTGACCTTTGTTTTTATGCCACAGGCGGGACGCCCGTGGCTACTACGGAGAATGTCATATCGACATTCAGCTCTGCGGTTTCCACAGAAGGTTCATCAATCTCTGCCGTCAGCGCATCCGTTAAACTCAGGCCATGTCCGGCAAAACCTATACCCCTCGACAAGTCTTGCCGCCCCCAGAGGCACTGGTGAAGGCTGGCCAGTTCACCTTTGGCACTTTCAGCGGAGCCGTGCGGCGCATCAATCCGCTTGAGGCCAAAAACCCTCTGGGGCCGGTGGATATGGAGTGGCTGAAGTTTTTGCGCCTGAAGGAATGGCAGGCGTTTCAGTTTGGCAATGAAAACCTCTTTTGTCTGGCGGTGGTTTATAACAGCAAGTCGGTGGGGTTGGCCCAGGTGGTGGTGGTAGACAAAAAGCACCAGAAAAAGTGGCTCTACGAAAAACTCGTACCGTTTTGGGAGACCCACGTGGCCAGCGGTCTGTTTGACACCCACACGCGGTATGTCAGCAAGGATGTCTCCCTGCGGTTTCACAATGATCTGGATCACGGGCGCATCACGCTGGAGCTCAGTGTGACGGACCACAAGGGCTGGCCGGATGTGCAGGCGCACCTCACTGCCCTGCACGACGACACAACGGCCCCCATTGTGATTTGCCAGCCCTTTGGCCCAAACCGGGCGCTTTATACGCACAAAAACCTCATGCCGATGCAGGGCACGCTCACCCACGGCAAAACGAAACACACCTTCAGGGAAAACGACAGTTTCATGATCATGGATGACCACAAGGGGTATTACCCGTACAGGATGCGTTATGACTGGGTGACCGGCGCGGGGCGGGAGGCGGGTGGCAAGTTGTTGGGTTTCAACCTCACCGACAACCAGATACTGGAGCCGGAGAAATACAACGAAAACTGCCTGTGGGCCGGGGGGCGCATGCACCCGCTGCCTCCGGTGAAGGTGCATCGGCCCGGTGGTGTGGACGCTCCCTGGTCGGTGAAGGATGAATATGGCCGGGTGGATGTCACCTTCACGCCGCGTTATCCGGGTATTGTCAAAATGAACCTGCTGGTGATGGAGAGCGATTATTACGGCCCCTATGGTGAAATCAGCGGCAGCATCAAAGACAGCGCCGGAAAAAAACACAGCGTGGACGGCCTGTTTGGCATGGGTGAGAAAAAATACGTGCGAGCGTAGCCTGCGTTTTTTTTTTAGCCTTGCCGCAGTTGCTGAAAAGCACCCATGTCGTGGGAGCCGAACACGGTTACTTCATCGGAATGGGTGTGGATGAGTTCCCGCAGGCGGCGACGGTTGGCGATGAGCGTGTCGAAGTGGTGGGCCGAGAATTGCTGAAAGGCCCGGATGATGGGGGGCGCGGGCGTGCCGTCCAGTTCCAGTTCGTTGCGGTAGTAATAGGCGTCGCCCGCGTGCAGCAGCCAGCCCTGGGGGGTGTTCACCGCCACACCGGCGTGGCCCGGCGAGTGGCCGGTGAGGGGAACCAGCAGCAGGTCTTCGGTCACTTCCAGCACCGGTTTCACGCTGTCAAAACCAAACCACTTTTCGCCGCTGGTGTCGTGGGCGCGAAACCGCCTGTCATCCATCCACCGCCGGGGAATGTAACGCCGGTCGGCCTTGGAGAACGGGGCGCGGTTCATGCCTGCGTCATATTCGGGGCGGTAAAGGTGAACGG
>CAYJOG010000628.1:0-1774 GCA_964371695.1 uncultured bacterium | reverse complement strand
CATCAAGGGTGGCCGCCTCTATCGTTTCATCGAAAGCACCGTGAACAACCTGGCCGGCGTGCCCAGCATTGTCTATGGCCTGTTTGGCCTGGGATTTTTTGTGTTGTTCATTGGCGGGGCCATGGACAAGGCCACCGGCCACACCACCCCCCACTTTGGCAAGGGGGCCTTGGTGTGGGCGTCTCTCACACTGAGCCTGCTGGTGCTGCCGGTGGTGATGGCCGCCACCGAGGAAGCGCTCAAGAATGTGCCCAGAGCACACCGCAGCGCCGCCCTGGCCCTGGGGGCCACCCGCTGGCAAACGGTGCATCAGGTGGTGCTGCCCCAGGCCATGCCGGGCATTCTCACCGGCGCCATCCTCAGCGTGGCCCGCGCCGCCGGAGAAACCGCCCCCATCCTCTTCACCGGCGCGGTGAGTTTTCAGCAGGACCTGCCCCTCATGGCCATTCCCATCACCTCTGGCCACGTCATTTATGTGCCCAACCTGCTGAGTGGTTTTATGGAAATGGCCTATCACATCTATTACATGGTCACCCAATACACCGACCCCAAGGTGGGGCAGTCCGTGGGAGCCGCCACCACATTGGTGCTACTGGCCACCGTGCTGGGGCTGAACGCCACGGCCATTGTGCTGCGTTATCAACTGCGCAAGAAACTGGCGAACTGAACCATGTCCGCTGCCGCCGCTGTTAACCTTAAAACCTCCATAAAGAGCCTGCTTTTTGCACGTCCAGTCAAAACCCCGGCCAATTTCATATTGGGTTCGCCGGTTTCATCCGTGAAACCTTGCAAACAACGCCGCACGCCCCAGCCCAACCCGAACAAGCGTCTATTTATCACGGTTTTTTACGCAAAAGACCCATTTTCGACGAGCACCGTCCGCCTTGGGGCGGCGGCGGAAACGGCCATCCATGGCCTTTGGCCCCGGATGCCGCAACCATTTGGAAAGAGTTAATCACCATGCCCTCCGCCACTGCCGCACACGCCCTGCCCCTGGGCACGCTCGAAACCCGCAACCTGAACGTGTTTTATGGTGAGAAGCAGGTGTTGTTCGACATTTCCATGCACATGCCCCCCCGTCTGGTGACCGCCATCATCGGCCCCAGCGGCTGCGGCAAAAGCACCTTCCTCAAAACCCTCAACCGCATTCTTGAAGAAGACGCCCAGATCAAAGTGCAGGGCCAGGTGCTGCTGGATGGTGAAGACGTTTACCAGACCGCCCACGAGGTGGTGGACCTGCGGCGGCGCGTGGGCATGGTGTTTCAGCACCCCAACCTGTTCCCAGCCACTATCTGGGAGACGGTGGCCTTTGGCCCCCGCCTGCACGGCCTGCGCAAAAAAGCCGACCTGGACCGGGTGGTGGAAGAAAGTCTGAACATGGCAGCCCTGTGGAACGAAGTAAAAGACCGGCTGAACGACAGCGCCACCGCGCTCAGCGGCGGCCAGCAGCAGCGCCTGTGCATCGCCCGCGCGCTGAGTGTGTATCCCGAAGTGCTGCTGATGGACGAACCCTGCGCCGCCCTGGACCCCACCGCCACCGCCCAGGTGGAAGAAACCATCCGCCACCTGCGCCACAGTCTGGGCATTGTGCTGGTGACCCACAACATGCACCAGGCCATGCGGTGCAGCCAGCAGACAGCGTTTTTCCTCAACGGCTACCTGATGGAATCAGGCGAAACCGAACAGGTCTTCCAGAACCCGCAAAAAGAAGAAACCAACGACTACATCTGCGGAAGATTTGGGTAATCCCGCTTCTATAAAACCTCCTTGGGGG
>CAYJOG010000627.1:0-1783 GCA_964371695.1 uncultured bacterium | reverse complement strand
CCCTTGAGTTTGCCCGTCAGGCGATCCCACGACAAAAAGTAAAGGTGGGTGATGACGATGGCGGTGACCAGCAGGCCCACATACCAGCCCGCCGTGCCGCCAAAGATGTACCACATATAAGAGGAATATTTGCCGTAGAGCGTGAAGAAACCCACCAGCAGGCCGCCGCCGATGATGCCTGTCCACAGGCTGGCGGTGGACACCAGCTTGGTGAACTCCCAGGCCAGATAATCGAACTTCTTGTCGCCCGTGCGCCAACCGATGATTTCCACAATGATGCTGAACAGCGGCACCCCCAGCATGAAAGCCGCCAGCATCAGGTGGATTTCACCGAGCATCCACATGATGAAGCGGTTGCTGCCGGGGAAAAGCGGGTCGCGGTAATCGGGCACCGCGCCGGGGCCGCCCATGGGGGTGCCGTTGATGGTTTTGATGGCGAACCAGGCAATGCCGATGGTCAGCCCCACCTTGAAGATGCCCAGCAACACATCCAGAAAAATATGGGCCAGGGAATGGCCGTGGTGGGCGTGAGAATCGTTGTGCGCGTGCTGGCTCATGGTGCTCCTGAAGTTGACTCTTTATTACATGCCCTGCATACCCAGGGCTTCGCGGGCCTCGTCCATGGTTTCGGGCGTGATCAGGTTGATCCCCAGATCGCGTGCGTATTTTTCATAACTGATTTTGACCATTCCTCTGATGAATACCGGCACCCGGCCCATACGCTCCTGGGCTGCTTCGCTCCAGGTCACGCCGCCTTCCGCCATTAAAGAATTCGCCGAAGTATGACCGGCGTCATCCTCTTTGTCTACCCTTTCCAGCGGCACACCGGGGCGGATTTCCTGGGGCAGGGGCTTGCCGCCGATTTTCACCCCCAAGGCGCCGATCATCTGGGTTTCGGCGGGGTTGGTTACCATGGTAAAGGCGCATTTTTCTTCGCAGGGGCCTTCAAAGGTGATGTTCACCGACCCCTGTTCAGGGTTGGCCTGTTCCTTGTATTTCATGGGCTGGCCACACTTGTTGCACACAAAAATCATGGGGCGATTCTCCTTTTCAGTAGAACATTGTTCACCTCGGTGGCCAACGCCAAAAGGGCCGTGGCCGCCGGGCCGGGGTTTTCAAAGGGGTCCCGACCCGTGTCCAGCAGTTCGCAGAATCCTTTGTCAAAAGGCACACGCCCCAGAAATGACACGTTGTGGCGCGCCGAAAGGGCCTGAAGCCCCTCCTGGCCGGGGAACAGCGAGTTTTCGTGGCCGCACTGCTCGCACACCACGGCGGACATGTTCTCCACCAGCCCCATCAGCGGAAACCCCAGCCGGTTGCACAGCGTGATGGACCGCGCCACCACCTGCCCCGCCACGGGGCTGGGCACACCCACCAGCAGCAGGGCGTCCAGATCGGGCAAAATACGCAGGAATTCCTCCATGCGGTGGGTGCCCGGCGGCAGATCAATGAGCAGCATGTCCCGCTGGCCCCAGTCGGTGTCGGTGAGCAGGCTCTCTACGGCGCGGGCCTCGGTCAGGCCCCGCCACACATAACTGTCCTCCGCGAGTCCCCCGGCGTTTTCCCAGCGCAAGGGGCTTTCCTGGCCGGGAATGAAAACATCCATGCCCATCACCGCCAGATTGCCCCGCAGGCCGGGGGTGAAGCGGCCTTCCGTGTTTTTACTGGCGGGGGTGTCTGGCCGCAGCATGGCCCCCTGACTGGGGCCGTTCAGGTCGGCATCCAGCACCGCCACACTGGCTCCCAGCCGCGACAACGCCAATGCCAGACTGGCCGTGAGGGC
>CAYJOG010000626.1:0-1784 GCA_964371695.1 uncultured bacterium | reverse complement strand
CCCGGTTCGGCGCTAACAAAACTCCAGGGAGGGAGTTTTGTTAGGGGTTCTAAAAAGTGGTGTCAACTTTTCTTCTCCAGTCGCCAGGTGAAATAAGTCCCCGGCGGATTTTCTGAAAGCATGACGGTTTTTTCTTTTTCGAGTTGTGGCGGAAAAGCGGTGTCGTTGAAGGGGAACAGGTCCATGCCGATGAAGCTTTCCATGCGGGCGAAATAATCCGCCCAGTCCTGAGGTGAACTTTGGGCTTCTGCGGTCACGGTGAAACCAGCGTGTTCCACCAGGCGCAGATAACCGGCCCGGTTCATGACATAAGCAGGCTCCACACCAAAAAGCTGGCTCACTTCGCCGCGCCGGTTTTCGTCTATGGCGGTAAGGTCGCCCACCAGGGCCACGCCGCCGGGGGCCAGGCGCTCGCGCATGGCGGCCAGCAATGCCCCCTGGCCCACATAACTGGGGCCGCCCCCCAGCGCGGTGATCACGTCAAAACCCGGGTGCTCCGGCGCGAGCATGAGAAACGCCTGGGCGTCCATCACCGCCGTGTGTACCCGTTCCCTGTCCCCTTCAGGGAGTTCACCCCGCATCAGGTCCATCAGTCCCTGCAACTGATCCACCGCCACCACGTTGCCCACGCCGGTTTTGAGCAGCAGGTGCACCTCTGCCCCCCAGCCACAAAACAGAGCCGCTGCGTTCTGGTGCGGTTCCAGCGACGGAATCATCCCGGCCACGCTGCTGGCGGGCGTGGGAGAAAGAAAAACACGGGTGCCCATGACAGGAGGATACACGGGCGAAGGGTGGGTCAGGCTTTTGCCTGCACTTCTTCCCGCACAATTGGCGCAGGCGCGGTGGCGGCGGCGTCTATCTCCAGCAGCACCATGGCTTGATCATCGCGCGGAAACTCACTGTGATGCCGGTTGTCGGATTCCCACGTGAGGGCACAGAGAAACTCTTCTCCGTGCAGGTGCAGCAGTTTTCCGGCGGCCTGCTCCAGGCCCTGCACACCCCATTCCCGGTGCTGGGCGTCAAAAATATCCACCACGCCATCGGTGTAAAAAAGCACCCGCGCACCGGGTTGCAGCACCACCGAAATGTTGCGGGGGAGGGGAGATTTTTCTTCGGCGAAGTGAATGAAGTTGAGCGGAGGCAGCCCCTGGGCGGCGCTGAAATCCACTTTTTGCCCCGCCATGAACACCATGGGCGGCGGATGCCCCGCCCGGCAAAAAACAAGCTCGCCGGTGTGGGAAGAAAAAACCGCGCACAGGGCCGTGGCATAGTGCAGGTGAGCGGGCACCAGGCGGGCGAGTTCCTGGTCCATTTCCCGCAACAGGTTTTCTGGCGAGAGGGGTTTGCCTTGCGGTGTGCGGGCCAGCACCAAGTCAAACTGCGTTTTGAGCACCACCGACACAATGGCCGCGCTGGCCCCGTGGCCGCTCACGTCGGCAATGAAGATCACCAGTGTTTCGCCGTGCCGGGCCAGATCAAAAAAATCACCGCACATCACCGCCGCCGGGTTGAACTGTGAATACACCGTGGCCCCCGGTTGCCGCCAGGGTGAGGGGGGCAACAGGGCGCGCTGCACCTTGAGGGCGTCGTGGCGTTCCTCCTGTTCCTGTTCGTGCATGTCGCTCACCAGGGCCAGGGCGTTTTGCAGGTTTTTGTCTTTCGTGTCCAGTTCCTGAAGCATCTGGTTGACCTCTTGCCCAAGCAGGCCGATTTCGTCGCGGTTGCCTTCGGGCACCCGGTGGTTGAGGTCGTGGTGGTGGCGAATCTGGGTGACGGCCTGGTGC
>CAYJOG010000625.1:0-1794 GCA_964371695.1 uncultured bacterium | reverse complement strand
GCCATCATCACTTCAAATCGCACGGCGGGGCCTCATTTTTTCACCAGCCGGGGGCTGAGGCGCTGGCCCTCTTGCGCCTTGAGCGGATCGCTCACCACCCGGTCTTCGCCGCCGATGCCCGAAAGCACCACCGTGCCTTTTTCGCTGGTGGCCCCCAGTTTCAGCACCTGCTTTTTTACCACGCCGCCCCGCAGCACAAACACCCAGCTTTCTTCGCCCAGGCGCACCACCGCGCCGGTGGGCAGCAGCCAGTGGCGGGTGGGTTTTTCCAGAAAAATGGTGGCGTCCACCGTGAGGCCCGACCGCAGCCATTTCGGAGGTGAAACCGAGGCCACCTTCACCTCCACGGTGCCGGAGCGGGGGTCTGCCCGCAGGCCAATCTGCTCAATCACGCCTTCAAAGGGGGTTTCGGGATAGGCGTCGGCCATCATCACCACGCGCTGGCCCCGCCGCAGGTGGGCCAGGTCCCGTTCGTCGGCCTCTACCCGCACGTGGGGAGACGCCATGCGCGAAAGCCGCAGCACCCCCATGCCCGGCCCGGCCTGTTCGCCGGGGCGCAGCAGCCATTGGGTGACCAGGCCGCCATAGGGCGCGTGTACGGTGAGGTTTTCCACCCGCTGCAGGGCCACGGCCAGGGCGTTCCCGGCTTCTTCGTGACGGCGCAGGGCCGAGGCGGTTTGCTCTGCCAGAGGCGTGTCTTCAAGGGCGGCGATGGCGGCGTCGCCGCTCTCGCGGGCGGCGGCCTGGGCGCGGCGGGCCTGGGCCAGGGCGTTTTCGGCCCGGCGCACGGCGCTCTGGCGCGAAATGCCCAGCAACTCTTTTTGACGGGACAGTTCCACCTCGGCCTGACGCACGGCGGCCTCGGCCCGGTCCTGGTCGCGCTGGGCGGTTTTCAGGCGCGTGGCGGCCTGCTCCCATCTCACGGCGGCCACGGAGTTTTTCTCCAGCAGCAGTTTGAGGCGGGTTTCTTCCCGCTGGGCTTCTTCCACCATGGCGCTGGCGGCGTCGCCTGTGGCGCGGGCGCTTTCGGCGGCGGCCTGGGCGCTGAGCACACCCGCCTCGGCATTGCCGCCCGACTGGGCCAGGGACTGGGCCTCCTGCACATCCCGCAGGGCCTGCTCCACACGCAGGGTGGCGATGTCCACGGCCTCGTTGCGGCGGGCGCGGGCCTCGGCCAGTTTGTGGGGCAGCACCCGCTGCTGTGCCCTGGCCTCGTCATAAAGCGCCCTGGCCGAAGCCACGGCAGAGCGGGCGCGGTTCACCTCGGCCTGCTCCAGTGAAGACACCATCCGGGCCAGGGCCTGACCCTGGCTCACCAGCGTGCCTTCTTTCACCAGATATTTTTCCAGCACACCGGCCTGCAATGCCGAGATGACAGATTCCTCTGCGCCTTCTACCCGCCCCTGGGCGGTGATGGCCTGGGCCACCACTTGGCGCGTGGGTCGCACCACGTCGATGGGCGGCGGCCCCTGTCGCGCCCGCCACCCCAGGGCAATGCCCACACCCAGGGCCAGCAGCAAGGTCCAGCCCAGGGCGCGCCGTGTTTTTCGTGCCAGGGCCATGGTGTGATTTTGTCAGAAAACGGACGAAAGGGTAGGGGAAGGCGGAAGTTGGCGGCTGGAAGGTGGCAGGCTGCAGGCGGAAAAAAAGCCATCATTTTCTGCCGTCATTCCCGCGAAGGCGGGAATCCAGTTGAAACATGGACAGCGCACCTTTTTCTGTTCTCTTTCAGTGGGGCGGGCGTCCCCGCCCGCCATTGAAAGAAAAAAGTTTTTTATTTTTTTTGTTCAGGCG
>CAYJOG010000624.1:0-1797 GCA_964371695.1 uncultured bacterium | reverse complement strand
CTCATGTCGGGCTTCAGGTCATAGGTGGCCACCTTGGGGCTGGGCGCCAGCAGGCGGTCTTCGCCCTCAAAAGGAACTTCCTGCCCGCCGTTGAAGAAATACGTCACGTGGGCGTATTTTTCGGTTTCAGCAATCTTGAGCACCTTCAGCCCCTGACCCGTGAGCACCTCCACGAGCGTGCCCGTGGGGCGCTCTGGCATGAAACACACGTGGGACGTCAGTCCCGGCATCACCATCCCCAGTGTCGCCAGCGTCACCTGCAATCCAGCGGTGTCAAAACCCACCTCTGGCTGGCCAGTGAGGGCCTGACACAACTGGCGGGCGCGGTCGGGGCGGAAGTTCATGAACCACACCCCATCCCCCGGCATCACCCAACCCTGGGCCGGGTCGCCAATGCGGCACGGCTCCATGAACTCATCTCCCACGTCCGCACCATAAGAAGCCGCCAGAGCCTCCTGCGCCGTGGCGGCGCGGCCCCCTTCGCCATGCACCAGACACCGAAAGGCCCGCTCGGTGCGCTCCCACCGTTTGTCGCGGTCCATGGCCCAATAACGCCCCATCAGGCTCACCACCCGCCCCAGCCCGATTTGCCGGGCGTGGTCTTCGAGTCGCTCCAGAAAAGGCCCCATGCTGCGGGGGGGCGTGTCGCGGCCATCTCCAAAGGGATGCAGCCACACGTCTTTCACACCCAGGGCCTTCAGGGCGTCCAGCGCCCCCAGCCAGTGATCGATGTGGCTATGCACGCCGCCATCCGACAACAACCCCATGAGATGCACGGGCCTGCCCGTCCCGGCCAGGGGTTTCAGGCATGGCAGCGTGGCGAACGTGCCGTCTGCCATGGCCTGATACACACGGCTCAGCTCCATGAAAACCAGTCGCCCGGCCCCCAGGTTGAGGTGGCCCACCTCGCTGTTGCCCATCTGCCCCGCAGGCAGCCCCACGGCGGGGCCAGAGGCGTCTATCAGCGTGTGAGGGTTGTCGCGCCACCAGCGCTCAAACACTGGCGGATGCGCCCCGGTGATGGCGTTCTGATACGCGTCCGGCCCGTGACCCCAGCCATCCAGCACCACCAGCACCACTTTTTTTGCGAATGTCGCGGGACTCATAACAGCTCCAGCACCTTTTCGGGCGGGCGACCCACCACGGCCCGGTCGCCCTTCACCACAATGGGACGCTCCAGAATGCGCGGATGCGCAGCGATGGCTGACACCAGGGCGTCTTCGGCGGCTCCGGTCAGGGCTACGCCTTCTTCCTGGGCTTCTTTGTGGCGAATGATGTCCGCGGCATTCAGACCCAGTTTTTTCAGCAGCGCCTTTACTTCTGCCGCCGTGGGGGGCTGCTGAAGATACAGCACCACCTGGGGTGAAACCCCCGCCGACTCAATCAGCGCCAGGGCCTGACGGCTTTTGGAGCACTTGGGATTGTGGTAAATCGTGACGCCTGACTTGCTCATGGGGGCATCTTAGAGCCTGTTTGAAAAGTCCGTCTTGGACTTTATGAACAGGCCCAATCGGCGGCCGGCCTCCCCTCCAATCACTGTTTCCCGTGCTGCTTTTTGGCCCAACCAGGTCATTTGGCCATGTCCCTCCCCCCAAAAAACCCGAAAAAATTTCCGCCCGATGTGACTTGTCGCATAACAGGCTTGTGACGGAAGGCACAAATGGGCCGTTTTTGCCCCAAACATGCAAATTTTTACCTAAAACCGTCTTCTGAAATGTCGAAAGATGTTTCGTGGCACGGTTTTTGCCATTGCTTTGCGCATACAGGAGGCAACCATGGTTTATGACAATGTAGATC
>CAYJOG010000623.1:0-1798 GCA_964371695.1 uncultured bacterium | reverse complement strand
GTGGTGCAGTGTCAGGATGAACGCAGCCAGCTTCAAAACCGCGAAAAAGCCATGAAAATGCTACGCAGTTATCTGCTGGAACACCAGCGCACCCAGGCCGACGCCGAGCACAACAGCCTGCGGCGCACCCAGGTGGGCAGCGGCGACCGCAGCGAGCGCATCCGCACCTACAACTATCCCCAGAACCGCCTCACCGACCACCGCATCAACCTCACGCTCTATTCCCTGGACAGGATTCTGGAAGGCGACCTGGAACCCGTGGTGATGCCGCTGGGGCAGAAGGAGCTGGAAGAAATCCGGGCGAAGTTGTGAGTCTGCCTCCCTATTGTTGTCAGGTTTTTCTGTAGCCCCGGCGTCTCGCCGGGAGAATAAAAACCGCCACAGGCGGCGCAAAACAGAAGTTTTTCAGGGAAATAAGAAAAAATACAACAAGGTGCGCGCCTCTGGCGCGGTCAATACTCCCGGCGAGACGCCGGGGCTACGTCAAAAAAACCTTGTAATCCCTCTGCTTTTTTCATAAACCTGGCAGCGATGAACCAACCTCCCTATGGCCTGAGTCTGGACGAAGCCCTGGCGCTGCTGGACTGGACCCTGACCCGGTGGACGCGAACCCCGGCCCTGAGCGCGGCGGAAGAATTGCTGCTTGAGCAGGGGGCCGGGCGGTTGTCGCGCCACGAGCCGCTGGCCTATGTCACCGGTTTCACGGACTTTGGCCCGCTGCGGTTGTTGTGTGCGCCGCCGGTTCTGATTCCCCGGCCCGAAACCGAAGAATGGCTCCGCACATTTTTTGCTGGTTTGGGGCAGCCCCAAAAAGGAGTAGCGGCGATGTCCTCATCGCCGTTGGCTGCCAGCGCGGTGGGGACACCGCGCCTACTCGGTAAAGAGAATGGAATTGCACTGAAGCCCCTGCCTGCAGGCGCGGTGGTGGTGGACGTGGGCACGGGCAGCGGGGCCATTGGCCTGTGGGTCAAACATCATTTTCCGCACCTGCTGGTACTGGCCACTGATTTGTCAGAACAGGCCCTTGCCCTGGCCGCAAAAAATGCCGGGGCGTTGAATCTGGAACTGCCGCTGTTGCGGGGCGATCTGTTGTCCGTTTTGCAAAACCATTCGGTGGATGTGCTGCTGGGCAATCCGCCTTACATCTGCCCCACGCAGAAACAGCGGCTGAGTCCTTCGCTGGCCTTTGAATCGGACGCGGCGTTGTATAGCGATGAAGCCGGTTTGTCACATCTGCGGCGGCTGCTGGGTGAGGCTCCCCGCGTGCTGAAACCCGGCGGGGTGTATGGTTTTGAAACCGGTTTTGATCAATCAGGTGCGGTGCGGGGGCTTCCCCATGAGGGACTTTCCCTGTCGGTTGGTCAGGATGAAGCGGGGCGGGACCGGTTTGTTTTTGGCCAGCGGCTAATTTAAATGAACATCATTGTTTTTCAGGCGTTCTGGACCCTTGAGTAGCTTATTGCGCCGTTTTTGGCCTGTTGATGGTGTCCTGAAAAACCCAACCTAACATCGGTTTGTCCAATGCAAGCCTGTTACACCACGCCCAGGGGGCGCGAAGTCCTCCGCGAAACCGCCCATCGCCTGATGGAAGACTTGCGCCATTGCCGCACCTGCGCCAGCAGTTGTGGTGTGGACCGCACCAATCCCCAAACAGCCCACGACGGCGCCTGCCGCACGGGGGCCGAGGCGCTGGTGAGCACCGCCTATCCGCACTTTGGCGAAGAGAATGTGCTGAGCGGCGCGGGGGGCAGCGGCGCGGTGTTTTTCAGCCGCTGCAACATGGGCTGTGTGTATTGCC
>CAYJOG010000622.1:0-1803 GCA_964371695.1 uncultured bacterium | reverse complement strand
CCTTCATCCTTGAAGGCTTACCCGCTACGCCGCTGCGGGCTTCGCCCTGCGGCGGCAGCGGGCCATCCTGGCCCTTGGCTTTTTGCTGCCGCTGAGCATGGTCTTTTACCGGGAAGGTTTAACCACGCTGTTGGCAGGCGAAACACCGACCCGGTTTTATATTGGGTTCGCCGGTTTCATCCGTAATTGGCGCGGGAGGTCTTTTGGGGAGGCGGCAGCATATTGATGCTGCCGGGCGCGCCAAGCGGCGCGACAGCGCCGGGGCAGGGGAACTACGCCGCTGCGGGCTTCGCCCTGCGGCGGCAGCGGGCCATCCATGGCCCTTGGCTTTTGGGTGTTACGAGGCATGGCCTTTTGCCGGGAAGGTTTAACCACGTTGTTGGCAGGCGAAACAGCGGCCCGGTTTTTGTTGGGTTCGCCGGTTTCATCCCATTCAAAAAATGGGCGCATCCATCCCTCTCCCATCCTTCGGACGGGAGAGGGGTTTCTGGCTTTTTTTGCCACCGGCGGGACGCCCGTGGTTACTGCTGTGTTGCCAGAGAACGGATTTTTGCTTGTGGTTTTACTGGATTCCCGCGGCAGGTCACCCCACCTTCATGCGTGCGCACTCGCGCTCCAGAACATGCAGGGCGCTCAGGGCCGCCAGAAAACTGGTCTTGGGATTTTCGGGGTGGGGCACGTTCTGAAAACGAAAGGTGTATTCCCCCGCGCCGCCCCTGAAAAAAACCTCGTGGGTGTTGGCCGTGGCCGCCGGGTTGCTCACCACCCGCACGGTGGTGGCGTCTGGCCCGTTGCCCGCCAGCGCCAGCGCCACGCACACGTTCACGTTGGTGGGAAAAGCCGCAATGGCCTCACGCGCCGTGCCCTCGAACACCACCTGGGGTGCGCCTTCACGGCGCAGCACCACGTTGTTCTTAACCAGATAATCGGCCCCCTCCAGACCCTTGGGGGGTTTGGTGGTGGTGAGGGTCACCTCGTCCAGACCCGCCAGTCGCGCCGCCGCCAGGGCGTCCAGTCCGCCGATGGCCCCGCTGGGCACATACACCGCCGGGCCGGGTTGATGGTGCAAATCGTCCACAAGATCCACCAGCCCGCCCACGCTCATCACCAGGGTGGGCACGTTGGCTTTTTGTGTGGCCGCCAGCACGCGCCCCACCACGCGGGGGTGGGCCGCCTCGATGAAAAACCGGCTCAGATGCACGGCCTCTTCCAGGCTGGTTTTACCCACCTCGGCGTGGGTGGCTTTTTCAAACGCCGCGAGGGCCTCGGCGTTGTCGTCCCAGGCCGCCACCACACGCACCGGCAGGTTGTTTTGTTTGATGCCCCGGACAATGGCGCGGGCGATGGCCCCCGTGCCCATGATGCCCACCGGCAAAAAGTTCTGACTCATGGCGGGGGATTATAAGAGCCGTTGACCCAGTGAGGGTGGGGTCATGACCTGAACTCAAAATCCGGGGCGCACCAGCGCCCCCGCCACTCTTCTTTTTCTCTTTGGTGGGGCAGGCGTCCCGCCTGCCTTCGCTTATAAAAACGCAGGCAAGATGCCTGCGCCACCAAAACTGGATTTTTCCTTTACCAACTTCCAGCCTCCAACTTTCTTCTTCCGCTTTTAGAGCATTTTCGGAATTAATGGAGCAGGTATCCGAAGCTGACACAGAGCCATGTCTACCCCCTCTCCCCTTGAGGGAGAGGGTTGGGGTGAGGGGTTTATAAAAAGGCAAAAAAACCATTGTTTTTTGGATTTTTTATGTTTGAACCCCGGCACTGTCGTGCCGCTGGGCGCGCCCGGCAGCATCAATATGC
>CAYJOG010000621.1:0-1807 GCA_964371695.1 uncultured bacterium | reverse complement strand
GGGCCACAAAACAAAAACGGTTATCCCCCATTCCCGCCAACACCGCGGGGCGGGGCGAGGGGGGCCAGCACCGGCCGGGAACAGCTCAGGAGCGAAAGCGCGCTTTTTGCCGACACCCGCACCAAGTCATCGGGGTCTTCCAGGGCGCTGGTGAGGTCGGGGGTGGCGGTGATGGCCGGGTTGCCCATGTGGCTCAGGGTGATGGCGGCGTATCGGCGCACGTCGCGGTGGGGGTCTTCGCGCAGCAGGCGAATCAGCGGGGCCACGCCCTCTTGCCCCATGGCGCCAAAACCCAGTGTGGCGTTGAGGCGGCCAAACAGCGAGGATTCCTGCACCATGGGCAACACCGCCAGCCCCGCGCCGGTGCCGGAGTTTTTCAGCGCCCGTGCGGCGGCGTGGCGCAGGTTTTCCACCGGCGACATCAGCCCCGGCACCATGGCGGCGCGGTAATAACGGGCTTCGCTGCCCAGGTTGCCCAGCAAAAAAAGCGCCTGAATGGCGTCGGGTGTGTAGCGGCTGGTGGCCTGGGCGGCCAGGTCGGCGGCCTGACCAGCCTGGGCGCGCACCGGCAGGGCCAGCATAAGCGTCAGAACAAGGCCAATGAGCAGATGGAAAGGGGCTTTGGAGGGGCGCACAGGCTTTATTTTATCAGCCACGGCGGGTGTGCTCAGTAATTCACAGGGAAGGCGGAAGTTGTTCCAATATTCACAGGAATTCACAGAAACGGCCTGAAATTCTTTCATAACATGTCACGGCAAAAGCAACGCCGGTGATAAAATCATACTTTCTGATTTTGATCAGAAAAGGAACGCAAACATGTCCGCCACACCCATCCTCCAACTGCCCTCCTCCCTGTCTAATCTGCGCACCAGCCCGGCGGCCCACAATGTCGAACGCATTGTGCTGAGCAACATGATCTGCAACGCGGCGGCGCTGGAGAACGCCTGCGAACGATTGAAGTCCGAAGACTTTGACGACCCGCGCCACCGCACGCTTTTTGAAGAACTCTTCCGCCTGCGCATGGTGGAGCGCAAAGCCATCAACCCCCAACTGCTGGTGGATGAACTGGCGGCCAAAATGGAGGCCATCGGCGGCATTGCGTATCTGGTGGAGACCTCGGAATTTGCGCCGGGGGCCGTGCATCTGGAGCAGTACATCGGCACGCTCAAGGAGAAAACCATCCGACGGCGCATGCTGGTGCTGGCCATGGAGGTGACGCGTCTGGCCACCGAAGAAGGGGGCGACATCCGCGATGCGCTTTCCACGCTGGAACGCCTGATCACGGAGATGGGCAGCCAGTACACCACCGGCGGTTATCTGCCCCTGCAGGATGTCCTCAGCGACCTGTTTGAAACGGTGGAGGGATATCATGCGGCCCCTGGTGAAATGCGGGGCGTGGCCAGCGGATATGGCCTGCTGGATTACATGACCGGCGGTTTCAGAGGGGGCGACCTGATTGTGCTGGCGGCCCGGCCCAGCATGGGCAAAACCGCCTTTGCCCTGAACATGGCCCAGAACGTGGCCAAAGAAAAACCCGTGTTGATGTTCTCGCTGGAAATGGGCATCAACGCGCTGGCGATGCGCCTGTTGTGCAGTGAGTCGGGCCTGGACAGCCACAAGGTGCATCAGGGCCGCTGCAACGACCACGAGTGGGAACACCTCTCGAACACCTTTGAGGAGCTTAGCCGCCTCAACCTTTTTATTGACGACAGCCCCAACACCACGCCTTTTGATGTGTCCAGCAAGGCCCGGCAGCTCAAGTCAAAGGCGGGGGGCCTGGGGATGGTGGTGGTGGACTATCTGACCC
>CAYJOG010000620.1:0-1817 GCA_964371695.1 uncultured bacterium | reverse complement strand
CTGCGGCAAAGAGCGCCGTGTCGCCGTTCAGGTCCGCCGTTTTGACAGGGGCCTTTTTGCCCAGCAGCGCCAGCACGGTTTCGGTGTGGCCCCCGGCGGCGGCCAGCATCAGCGGCGTGCGGCCCTGGTCGTTTTTTTCGTTCAGTTTAGCGCCCCGTTGCAGCAGCGCCTGGGCGGGCTCCAGCGCGCCGGTCATGGCGGCCCAGTGCAGCGGTGTGTTGCGGAAATAATCGGGTGCATTCAGCGAGCCATCCCGCGCCAGAAAATCCAGCAACTGGCCGATTTCTGAAAGCCCGGCGGCGATGTGGGCATCCGAAAGCCACGCCCCCTTTTTGTTCAGAATCTGGATGAGATCGCGGTCGTTCCACAACACAGCGTAATGCAGGGGTGTCATGCCCCGGTGGTCTTTCACGTTCACCGGCACGCCCGCTTTAAGCAGGTCAATCACCTGGGCCATGTCCACGCCCGTCAGGCCCACAGCCATGAACAGTGTGCCCTGGGGGTTCTGCACCTGCGCCCACGCATCGCCCCCCTTGCTGGCGCCCGCCCACGCCGGGCCGGTGGCCGCGCCAAGAACCATCAGAACCAGTGCGACGAAAAACCGCTTTTTCATGGGCCTATTGTAGACGCAGACCCGTCCGTGAAACTGGCTACAAATCCAGCAGGCGATGGCCCAGACCGTGGGTGGCGCCGGGGTCGGGGACCTCTGGCGGGGGGGGCTGAAAAGTTTGGGGCGGCGGCGTTTTGGGGGCTGCGGGCCGAGGCGCGGCAGGGTTCTCCACCATCACCAGACGGGAGATTTCCATCAGGGCGTGGGGCGGCAGCGGGAGCAGGGAGAGGGCCTCCTGCGTGTTCTGAAAACGCCCCAGGCGGCGGCGTTGCTGGCACAGCTCCTGGGCGTCTTCCACCGAAAGATGGGGCAGCGCCAGCAGGTCGTCCACCGTGGCGCGGTTCAGGTTGAGTTTGCCCGATACCTGTTTTTCTGATGGGCTGGCCTGGGGTGTTGTCGGTGAAAAAAAATCCGCTTCATCCGCTGCGCCAAAAACAAACGGGTCTTCGGCGACCTCAACCAATAGCGGCGGAGGTGTGGAACGGGGGACCTCGAAGCTGCTGCCGCCCCCCAGCCAGTCCCCCGCGTGGGTCACGGGCGTTGTGCCGTCTGGCGCACATTCCCGCTGCTGGCGCACCTCGGCCATCAGTTCGGGCCAGCGCAGCACCGGCTCGAAACGGCCCACACTGCCCCGCCGGGCCAGACACCCCTTGATGGGCGGGCGACCCTGCACCAGCAGGCGCGCCGCCAGCGAGAGATCAAAAGGACCATGCCGCTCGCCCTTGTGTGAAAGCTCCCATTCCTGGGGCGCGGCGGGCGGGGCGGATTCCAGCGCGAGGGCGTCGTCCAGCAGGCCCTCGCGCCGGGCCAGACGCAGGGTGGTGCGCAGGTCCATGAGCAGGGCATAGATGCGCGCCGTGGTGAACATGCTCAGCCCCGGCCGCAGGCTGGGATACACCGCCCGCCCGGCCCCCAGTTGCACATAAATCATCTCGTCGTCCATCACCATGGTCTCGTTCAAAAACAGACCCCATGTCAGGTGATGCACCCGTGCGCCGGAACCATTGGACACAAAATAAAGCCCCCGCTCACCCACCGCCAGACCAGCGCGGCCATTGCCCAGCAGGGTGGTGTCCAGCAGGGCCAGCACCCGTTCGTCGGGGGGAATTTCCATGGCCTCGCGGGCGGCGACGAGCTTGCGCTCTGAAATCTCCCCTTCCAGGGCATAACCCGCACCTTCGTGCAGGGCCAGGGCCTTGAGCAGCAC
>CAYJOG010000619.1:0-1819 GCA_964371695.1 uncultured bacterium | reverse complement strand
GATCTACACCAACAACCCCAAGCAGTCGGTGCCGGGCAGCACGCCCCCCACCACGCTCAAGTTCAAGGGGCCGGGGTTTGCCGGTTCCGTCAAGGGGCTGGCGATTGTGCGGGACGTGAGCGAGAAAGACCAGATGGACGACTTCTCTGGCCGCAACTTTGTGGGCGAGTTCGCCACCAAAAACCTCAAGATCAAGGCGGGGCGTTTCACGCCTTCCTACAACGAGTTCACCGTGAACGGTAAAGAAATGGAAGCCCGCGAGGTTTATTACAAAGCGGGGCCGTTCCTGGCCAGTGCGCTGCACGGCCGCACCGCCAAGGCCAGCGACGCCAGCAAAACCTATCAGCGCACTGTGCGGGGCGGCAGCCTGCAATATCAGCCGGGCAAAACGCGCCGGGCGCGGGTGAGCTACTTTTATATCGACGACAAGATTGACAGTCTTTCTGTGGCCAAGCGGGCGGGCACCAAACCCGTGAGTGGCGCGGTGTATTCGTTTGACGCTGACTGGCAGGAACACCGCCACACCATGCGCCTGGGCCACGCGCTCAGCCGGGTGAATGAAAACGTGACCGGCGCGAACACGCGGGCCGGTTTTGAGTCGGCCACCAAATATCGCCACGCCATCAAGTTCAAGCGCCAGACCCACGAGCTGGATTTTGTGCGGGTGGACAGCAATTACGCCGCCATCGCCAGCCCCGGCGCGAAAAACGCCACCAAGTGGGCCACCGTAAACACCTTCAAGCTGAACGGCCTGACGGTGGCGCTGAAAAACAGCCGGGCGGACAACAACCTGCGCAACACCGTGGGCAACAACGTGGTCAACCGCAGCCACGGCCTGAACCTGACGGTGAGCGAAAAGAAACTGCTGCTGAACCTGTTGCCGAACCTGAACTACAACGCCAGCCTCACGCGGCAGGACGGCCTGAACAAACCCAACACGGCGGTGGACAACCACACCCTGGTCAACGCCTTCGCCACCAAGTGGGATTTCAAAAACGGCCTGGGTGTGTCGGCCAACTTCTCCACCACCGGTTTTGACGACGAAACCACGCCCAACAAAGATTCCAATTCCCAGCGGTTGGGCCTCAACATCGGTCGGAGCAAGAGCCGGTTTCAGCCCACGCTCACCTTTAACCAGAGCAAACAGAAGCTGGTGAAGACCAAAGTCAGCACACGGGCCGATTATTGGGGCCTCACCATGAAGCTGCCGTTCTCGGCCCGGTTTCAGCAGACTTTGGCGGCCAGTTATTCCAAAAACTGGGCGGCGGGCAAACCCAGCATGACCAATCAGGTGTCGCTCACCACCAAAATGGCCCTGCCCAAATGGCGGGTCAACCTGAGCCTGAACCAGAACTTCTCCACCACCAACAACACCACCACCAAAGAAAAGTTCACCTTTGTCAACGTGGCCACCTTGAGCCGCAAGATCAACGACACGCAGACGCTTTTCTTCGATTACAAATACACACGCAAACCACCGGCGGGCACGTCTGCCGCGCATTCGGTTTTCCTCATTCGCCTCAACACCAAGATCTGAGCTGGGACAAACATGAAAAGCACACACCCATTCAGAAATCCTCTCATCGCCATGCGGCTCTGGGCGCTTGCCCTTTTGGTCGCTTTTGGTGGTGCATCGGCCCAGGCGCAGGAACGCGCCGGTTCGTTTCCCAGCATTCCCGTGGCCACCGGGGGGGCGCAGCCGCTTCCGGCGGCGGCCTTTCGTGGCGGCATGGTGGAGTTCGGCGGCGAAACGGTAATTTTTTATGCCGGGGGCAACGTGGCCCTGGTGCAGGGAGAATCCACCCGCGTGGTGTTGAAC
>CAYJOG010000618.1:0-1824 GCA_964371695.1 uncultured bacterium | reverse complement strand
AATCCCAGGTGAACCTGGGCAAAAAATCCTGGCTCAACCTCAGCAGCAACCTGGGGTTCAGTTTCGGCAATGGTCAGGGGTACAACTCCGGCTTCAATGCGCGGGTGTCGCACCGCCTGGGGGTTTTCAGCCAGCTCACATTGGGGCACAGCGCTTCTTACGCCAATTTTCATTCCAGCCGGGGGGCAGAAACAAACAGCCACGGCGCGGCATCCAACGTGGCCCTGGCCGTGGGGGGGCAAAAAAAATGGTCTTTGCGTTCGGGGGCCAATTTCGACTGGAACCAGACGGCTTTCACTGGGGGCACACTTTCTCTCACGCGGGTGCTCAACAGCAAGCTGGAGCTGAGCCATAACCTTTATTACGATCTCAAAAAAGGAGAGCCCACCTCGGACACCTACTCCCTGGCCTATAAAATCCTGGGCATACGGGCGCGTTTTTTTTTGCATGATAATTTTGGGCGTTTTGCCTTCAGTTTTGATTCCCCGTTCTGACCGGCGGGGATGCGGACATTTTCCTGTGAGCAGACCCTTTTCAACATGCCGTTCTTTTTGCCTGCTGGTGCTGGTGGGGTGTTGGGTGGCCAGCCACGGTGCGCAGGCCGCTTGGCGGCAGGTGGATCAGAAAGCCCTGGGGTTGCCGGGCGGATTTTTGCTGCAAAAAGTGTCTCAGCCCAACGGCAAGGGCCTGCTGCTGGCCACCGACGCCAAGGGGTTTTTGTGGCAGGTAGAGGCCCGGCAGGGTCGCCCCTGGGTGGCTTATACCCTCAACACGCCTTCTGAAGAAGCCCTGTTTCCCCATCAGTTGTTGCCCATGGGGGCCCAGGCGGGGGGAGACTGGTTGCTGGTGGGTCAGGAGGGTGGGTTATATCTGGCCTCCCTTTCGTCGCTCAGCGTCAAAATCACCGCCCTTCGGCAAACGGGCCGATCGCGCACATTGTGGGTGGCCCCCGTGTCAAAAAAGCCAGGCGGGTCTGATTTTTTTCTGCTGGCTGAAGAAGAAGACCGCCTGTGGCTGCATCAGGTCACCTTTCGCAACAAGGGGGTGAAGTACGCCGCCAGCGGCGTGTTGCCGCTTCAGGAGCAGCCCCTGGCCCTGGTGAGCAGCGGGCGCACCGCTGCGGGTGAAGAACGGGCCACGCTGGTGCAACAGCAGGCGGGCGGGGCCACGGATTTGCAGCATTTTGCCCTGAATGAAGCGGGGGTTTATTCTCTGGGAAAAGCCCGTCTGCTCTCCAAAGGCTCGTTTTTCCAGAGCATTTTGCCCTGTGAGGGCATGGCCGGGGCCTATCTCATGACCTACAGCGTGGAGGCTCAAATTCGGCCTTTCCGGGCCATGCTGCTTGGCCCAAGCCTGAAGCCCCTTTCGGGCCACAGCGCGTTGGCGCTCAACACGCCCCATCAGCCGGTGCGTTGCCGGGTGGGGGGCATGGCCGCCTCGGTGCTGGAACTGGTGGACGAAACCGGCGTGATCCGGTCGTTCGCCGAAGACCCGTTTGTGGTGACGTTCCGCGACAGGCCCCTGCGGGGGTTGCCCGCGCCGCGACAGATTGGCGGGGCGTGGTATCTGCCCCTGCGCCTGCTGGCGGGGCAGACGGGTGTGAAGATTGAAAAAACCCCAGAGGGCGACCTGCTGCTCAAGCTGGGGCAACAAACAGTGCGCACCACGCTCAAGTCCCAGCGTGTGAGTGTCATGGGCAAACCGGTGGCGCTCGACCAACCTTTGTTGTTGCCGCAGGAAGACGGCTCCGGCTGGTGGACATGCGCCAGTTGTGGCGGTTGTTGCGGGTGCCCAGCCGGTTTTAGCCGGTGGGGCCCCAGGTGC
>CAYJOG010000617.1:0-1838 GCA_964371695.1 uncultured bacterium | reverse complement strand
ACATGGTGGTGCGCCGTGGTGCTGGGCCTGCCCCGCACGGGTCTGGAAATGGTTTTCTCGCCAGAAGGTGTCTGGACAGAAAAGGGTGGGTAAAAACAAAACAGCCGCACGCTGGCGGCTGTTTTTACAGGTCATGTACAGAGGACGAACTTATTTTTTCGGCATGGGCACATACTCCGACGCCACCACCACTTTTTGACCGGCGGGGGAAAGAATCCAGTCCACAAAGGCTTTTTCTTCTTTGGTGAGGATGCCGGCTTTGTACATGTACAGGTAGCGGCTGATGGGATATTGCTTGCTCCACACCTTGGCGAAGTCCACATGGCCACCGGCCTTGAGGGGGTTGATGGCCAGCTTCGGTTCGGAATAAGCCACCTTCACCACGCTGATGCCCTTGGCCTTGGCGAAATAACCGATACCGCCAAACCCGATGGCTTTCGGGTCCCGCGAAACCGCTGCGGAAATGGCTGCCGTGCCCGCCATGTGCTGACAATCGGCGGCGTAGTCTTCGTTGTCCAGCACGTGTTCCTTGAAAAAGGCATAGGTGCCGCTGTTGGCTTCGCGGCAATAACGCACGATGCGGCCGGGTTTGCCCCCCACTTCGCGCCAGTCCTTGACGCGCCCGGTGTAGATGGCCTTGAGCTGGCGCAGGGTGAGCACCTTCACGCCGGTCTGGGCCTGGTTCACCACCACGGCCAAGGCATCCATGGCCACTTTCACTTCGGTGACATTCTTGCCCATTTCCTGGATGGCCATGCGCTCGATGGGTTTGAGGGGGCGGCTGGCGTTGGCTATGTTGACGGTGTTATTCATGATGGCCGCGATGCCCGTGCCTGAGCCGCCGCCGGTGACGGTGATTTTGGTTCCCTTGTGGGTTTTCATGTAGGTCTCGGCCCAAAGCTGGGACATGAGCACCATGGTGTCAGACCCTTTGACGGTGATGACGCCTGCCGAAGCATGGCGGATGGTGAGGGCCAGGGCGGTGAGTGAGATGAATAAAAGGGCTTTCCTGTTGGGCATGACGCCTCCTGAATAAAAATTGTCCGCGCAATGTGCGCCGCGCCCGTTAACGCCTGATGAAGGAAATCTCTTCTTTTTCTTCATCTTTCATTAACAGGGGGCGGTAATCCTGCCCCGGTCCTGATGGCCCATGCCATGGCCAAGGCAAACGAAGGAGACAACACCATGAACCCCAAACCCTTTGGAGTTTGTTTTAAAAGTCCGTCGTGGACTTTTAAAACCCAACGCCATCGGGGGCAAAGCCCCCTCAGCGTGGCGAAAACCTCTGCTTTTTCAAAGCTCCGGTTTTCGGATGCGGGCATCCATGCCCGCAAAACCCTGCTTCTGGCGGGCGCCGCCAGTTCGCTGCTGCTGGGTGCGCCCCTGCGTGCCGAAGAGGTTGAAGAAATCCCCACCGACGTGGAACTGATGCTGGAAACCCTGGTGGAAGCGGGCGTGGTGCCCAAAAAGAAACTGCCCCTCATCCGCGAAACGTTTTTCCGCAAACGCAAGGAATACGACCTGATTCGCAACGTTCCCCCCGTGCCCGTGGCCACCAAAATGAAAAACCCCGTCACCATGGAGCAGGACCTGCGTCTGCGTTACGAAACCATTTCGGTGAATGATTCCAAGGCTGCGGATGGCCTCACCAGCCGCCTGCGGGTGCGTTACCGCCTGGGCCTGAGCAGCATGATTGAAGACAACTGGAAGGCAAAGGTGCGCCTGGCCACTGGCAGCAGCAGCGACCCCATCAGCACCAACCAGACCTTTGACAGTTATTTCAACCGCCGCGACATTCGCCTGGAAACCCTGCAACTCAGCCGCAACATCAAGCCCTT
>CAYJOG010000616.1:0-1844 GCA_964371695.1 uncultured bacterium | reverse complement strand
CGCCAGCACCAGCCACGGGGGGGCGGGGGTGTCTGCGGCGAACAGGTGGGGGGCCTGCTCAAACAGGGCGTCTGAGAGGTCTTCGTCTCGCAGCAGGGCGGTGTCGGCGCTGTCCTGTGCCAGTTCATCGGCAAAAGAGGCGGGGTTGGACAGGCGGGGGGCCCAGCCCATTTTCACGAGCAGCGGCGCGAGCGGCCCCTGGGGGGACATGGCCAGACGGGGTGTGGCCAATGCTGAGGGGGCTGTGTTGTCACGGCTGGCCAGGAACCAGCTTGCCCCTTGCAGCCGCCCGGCCAGAAACCACCCATCCCCCAGCAATCCGTCTTTGAAACACGAGACCGCGGGGGTGTTGGGGGCCAGCAGACTGCGGCAGAACCATGCCTCCTGACTTTCTTTTTCAGACAGCGCCAGGGCCAGTTCAGGTGTGCTTAAAAACAGCAGGTCCACGCCGTTTGTGGCGGAAAGCGCCGAGACCCCCATGGCTTTGGCGGGCAACACTTTCACTTCCAGGTTCAGGGCGTCGCCGCTCAAAAAAAATGTTTTTTCACTGAAAAAAGTGAGCAGATCGGCGTGTTTCTGTTGTTGCTGAGCCGAAATGCCAAGGGTGAGGGCAGGGGGCGTGTTGTTGCGGCCAGAGCAACTGCTCAGCAACAAAAGAACCAACCCCAGCAGCCCCCTTGTCATAAGCCGGAATGGCTGCCCGGTTTCACGGCCTATCCAGCAACGCCGCGCCATGGGCTTACTATATCCGCCGTCATGTCAAAAGTCGTCATCACCGCCCTGGGCCACGCCCTGGGGCCACGCCCGGTCACCAGCGCCGAACTGGAGCAGCAGCAGGGCCTGGAGGCCGGTTTTGTCGAAAAACGTGCGGGCATAAAGGTGCGCCCCTGGCTGAATGAAGGTCAGGCCCCCAGCGAACTGGGGGCCGCCGCCATTCAGGGGCTGGGACTGGCCGCGCCGCCGGACTGGCTGTTGTGCGCCACCAGTACGCCAGAGCGTTTTTTGCCGCCCACGGGGGCCAGTGTGATGGCCCGCCTGGGCTGGTCTGGCCCCATGACGGTGGACCTGAGCGGCGGCTGCATGGGTTTTCTCGCGGCCCTGGCCCTGGGAGAGGGGTTGTTGCAGGCGGGCCAGGCCGACACCGTGCTGGTGCTGGCGCAAGAAGCCATGAGCCGGATACTGAATCCGAAGGATCACCGCACCAACGTGTTGTTTGGCGATGGCGCCGGGGCGGTGGTGCTGAAGCGCAGCGGTGAAGCCAAAGGGCTGATCACCCTTGGCCCGGCCCTTCAGTTCACCGAGCCGGAAAACAGCCACGTGTTGCAGGTGCCCGGCGGCGGCAGCCTTGCCCCCACCACGTCAGAAACTCTTGACAGCGAGGAACGGTTTTTGTCCATGGATGGCAAGGCGGTGTTCAACTTTGCCGTAGACGTGTTGCCCCGCATGGTGCGGCAGGTGTGCAGCAAAGCAGGCTGGGTGGTGAACGAAGTGGACTGGCTGTTCCCGCACCAAAGCAACCTGCGGATATTGGAGCCTGCGGCGGCGGCCCTGGGCCTGCCGATGGAAAAAGTCGCCCACCACTTGGCCGATCACGGCAATCTGGCGGCGGCCAGCATTCCGGTGCTGCTCAGCGAGTGGTGCGCCGCCGGGCGCATTCGCCCCGGCCAGAAACTGGTGATGGCCGCCTATGGCAGCGGCCTGGCCTTTGGCGCACGGGCCGCCGTGGCGGAGTGAAACCAGCTTTGATGTTTTCACAAAAAGCTATGAAGTGATGGTTTCAGCAATGTTATTGGGGGGCTTCGCCCCCCCAAACCCCCCACTGGGAGGCCAGCGGGCCTCCCAGA
>CAYJOG010000615.1:0-1845 GCA_964371695.1 uncultured bacterium | reverse complement strand
GCCTTTGCTCGGCCAGATGCCCCAATGGGCATCTGGAAAGACTCCTCGCAAACTCCTGGCCGCAAGAGCCTGTTGTTCAGTTTTTTGACTACTTTATAAACAGGCTCTGATCCACACCACTTCTTTCGCCAAGTCTGGCACCGTGGCTTCCATGCGCTGTTTGAGCGTGGCGGTGCGGATGGGGCTGGCGATGAGGCGCGTGCTGGTGAGCACCCAGCTCTGCACCTTGCGGCCACGGGGCGCGCCCTGGGTGCCCAGGGGTTTTGGGTCGCCGCCGCTCTGGCGAAAATGGGTGGGCCGCACGGTGATGGTGGCAGGGTCAAACAGGCCGATCACTTCTTCGCGGTGGTGAATGCGGCCAAAACCCAGGTGCAGCAGACTCATGCCAACATGGTAATGGTCGCAGAAACCAATTTCACACCGCCACGCCGCCGCTGGAAAACTGCAACTGATAGAGCTTGGTGTAAAGGCCGTTCTGTTCCAGCAGGTCGGCGTGGGGGCCGTCTTCGGCCACGCGGCCATGGTGCATCACCACCACCCGGTGGCACGAGCGCACCGTGGCCAGACGGTGGGCGATCACCAGCACCGTGCGGCCTTCAAACAGGCGCTCCATGGCCTGTTGCAGGCGCATTTCCGTGGCGGCGTCCACGCTGGCGGTGGCTTCATCCAGCAGCACCACCGGCGGGTTGCGCAACATGGCGCGCAAAATGCTCAAAAGCTGTTTTTCACCCTGCGAAAAATTGCGCCCCCCGGCCTGCACCGGTTCGTCCAGCCGCTCCATCAGGTTGGGGAACACGGCCTCCGCGTCAAAGCTTTTGAGTTTTTCCAGCACGTGTTCGCGGGTCATGCCTGATTGCAGCAGCGTGAGGTTTTCCAGCAGCGTGCCGTCGAAGATTTCGATGTCCTGGCTCACCATGCCCAGGGTGTCATAAAGCGCCGAGGGGGGCAGGTTCTCAAGGGCCACGCCGTCCAGAGACAAACCGCCCCGCGAGGGGGCGTAAAACCGAAGCAGCAGTTTGAACAACGTGCTTTTTCCGCT
This sequence comes from uncultured bacterium, assembly GCA_964371695.1. Taxonomy (GTDB): domain Bacteria; phylum CAYJOG01; class CAYJOG01; order CAYJOG01; family CAYJOG01; genus CAYJOG01. Next base: position 806 of record CAYJOG010000615.1, on the reverse strand, counting down.
GCCCGTGTGGCCCACCAGCGCCACCCGCTGGCCGGGGGGAATGGACAGCGAGACGCCCTTCAGCACCCAGTTTTCGGCCTGATAGGCAAACCACAGGTTGTTCAGTTCCAGCGCGCCCCGCACGGGTTTTGCCAGCGGCAGGGGGCTGGGGGTTTTGACTTCCGTGTCCGTGTCCAGCACCGAAAAGATTTTCTCCAGCGACGCCAGGGCGCTCTGGATCACCGCGAATTTCTGGCTCAGGTCGCGCACCGGCACAAAAAACTGCTGAATGAGCGTGGCGAAGGTGACCATGGCCCCCAGCGTGATGGCCTGCTGCGTGGCCGTGGCGGCGGCGAACACCATCACCAGGGCGATGACCATGGTCTCGCCCCATTCGATGAGGGCGAACAAAAGGGCGTCGTCTTTGATGTTGGCCAGATAGGCCCGCAGATAATCGCGGTTGTGGCCCTCAAAACGGTCCACGGTGCGGTCTTTCTGGCCATAGAGCTGCACGGTGTGTGCGCCGCTGATGTGCTCCTGCAAAAACCCGTTGATGCGCGCCATGGCGTCGCGGATTTCTCGCGAACTGTGGCGCAGGCGGCGGCGGAAAAAGTCGCTCAAAAAATATACCCCCAGCAGCACCGGCAGCAGGCCCAGGGTGAGCTTGGCGTTCAAGAGAAAAATCGCGGCGATGACATACACCAGCGTCAGCAGGTCTTTGATCAGCGAGACGGCCCCCATGGAAAAAAAGTTCCCCAGGTTTTCGATGTCGTTGGTGACGCGGGTGGTGATTTTGCCGATGGGGTTCTGGTCGTAAAACCCGTGGC
>CAYJOG010000614.1:607-1845 GCA_964371695.1 uncultured bacterium | reverse complement strand
GGCCTGGCGCATTTTCTGGAGCACATGGTTTTTCACGGCGGCAAACACTTCAAGCCCGGCCAGATGGACAAATGGCTCAAGGCCATTGGCGCGCCCCTGGGGGGCGACAGCAACGCTTACACCAGCTGGAACCGCACCACTTATTTTTTGCGCCTGAAAACAGAAACCAAACAGGTGCGGGACGGCCTGCATTTTTTTGAAGACCTGCTGAACCCCGGCACTTTTCCCGTCGCCAAAGTCAACCGTGAGCGGGGCGTGGTGTTGGAGGAAATGCGTTATCGGCGCGGCCTGAGCCAGCGGTGGATGGAGCAGTTTGCGAACATCGCCCTGCCCGGCACGGCCTATCCCAAGCGGTTTCCCATCGGCAAAGAGGACGACCTCCAAAAACTGGCCCGTGGCCGGTTTGTGAAGTTTCAGCAGAAGTGGTATCGGCCCGAACTGGCCACGGCCATCTTGGTGGGTGACATGCCGGTGGCCACCATGAAAAAACTAGTGCATGAAACCCTGGCCAAGGCCCCGAAGCGCAACGGCAAACCCCCCGCCCTGCCCCTCAACAAAACCCCCGTTTATCAAAAGGCTTTTGACGCGCTGATTCACGACCGGGAAATCACCAAGGGCAGCGTGGCGCTGATGTGGATACAACCCGCGCCCATTCTCAAAACCATTGAGGAATACCGCCGCGCCACGGCTGAGAACCTGGCCATGAACATTCTCTCGGAACGCCTGAAGGAACGCGCCCTGAGCAAGGACGCGCCTTTTGCAGACCCCCAAGCCGAGGTGTGGGGGGGGTGGTTTCAGGAGTTCCGCCTGAACGTGGTGGCCGCCGACAGCCGCCAACTGGGACAGGAAAAAAACGTGCTCGCAACCCTCACCGAGGAGACCGACCGCCTGCTCACCCACGGTGTGCTGCAAGAGGAACTGGACGACCAGCGCGCCGCGCTCACCGCCACCCTCACGCGCCTGCTGAAAGAAGCCGACAAGGCCGACACCGATGGCGTCGCTTATAACCTCGAAGACGCCGTGCGTGAGGACCATCCCATTCTGGGCGAAAAAAACCTGCTGGCGCTGTGGCAACAGTTCGGCCCCTCCATGACGGTGCAGGAAATTCACGAGGCCGCCGGGCGGCTGATGTCGGGCAGTCATCCCCTCACGCTGGTGGAGCTGCCCGAAGACAAACAGGCGCTTTACGCCAAAGGGGATTTCACGGGTGTTTACGAAAAAACCCTCGCCGCCGAGCC
>CAYJOG010000614.1:0-597 GCA_964371695.1 uncultured bacterium | reverse complement strand
GGTGAAAACGGTGGATTATTCCGCCCTGAAACCGGCGGAGGTGACCTCGAAAAAAGAGGTGAAGGAACTGGACGCGGTGCAGGTGACGTTCTCCAACGGCGTCACCGCCTATTTCAAAAAAACCGATTTCGCCCAGGACACCATCCTGCTCAACGGCTGGGTGGACAATTCCTTTCTCGCGCTGCCCCCCAAGGCCTGGGGCCTGCCCGGCTTTGCCGCCGGGGCGCGGCTGGTGGGCGGCACGCAGGAGTTCACCTATTCGGAATACGAGCGTCTCAAGAAGGGCAAAAACTTCAGCATCAGTTTTTCGGCGGATGGTTTTGGCGGCCAGAGCACACCGGCAGACCTGGAAGAAAGCCTGCAATGGCTCCACGACTTTCTCACCCGCCCGGCCTATCGCGAAGAAACCCTGGCCCCCCTGCGCGAGGAACTGGCCGATGGCGTGCTCAAGGCGCGGCTGGATCAGGAAACCGCCTTTGAACGCGCCGTGGGACAACAGAGCTGCCCCGGCCCCATGAGTTGGTACAACGACGACCCGGCCTATTTCGACGCCTTCACCACCGAGCGTCTCGCGGCCTACAACCCCGCAGCCTATCC
>CAYJOG010000613.1:0-1851 GCA_964371695.1 uncultured bacterium | reverse complement strand
ACCACGTAGAAAAGTTTTTCATCCTCCCAACTCAATTGGAAGAGTGGCAATTTCAGCGCTGTTTTGGCGTTTTTCTCGCGGGCCTTCACGTTGTCCAGGCCCTTTTTGGTGTTGCTTTCTGGCGTCTGCTGCTGAATGGCCACGGCCACGGTGGTGGTTTTCACCGCGTCTTCATAAGCCGTGAGGGTTTTCAGGATTTTGCCCTCTTTGGTGGGGGCGAGATAAAGGCCGCGAAAACCGTTTTCACCCAGGGACTGGGCCAGCTTCACGGTGAGGCCGGCGGTGGCCTGTGGGCTGAGCATGGCCGCCAGAAACTTGGTGCTGCCGCTGCGGCTTTTGGCGTCTTCGGTGGCGCTGGCGGCGGCGTGGTTGCGGCGCAGGTCCTGTGGGCCTGATAGCCAGAACACCACGCCGTCTCCCGCCACCGTGGCCTTTTCCACAAAGCCCGTGTCGCTGTCGCTGGTGATGAGCGCCAGCACGGGGCTCTGGGGGTGTTTCTCTTTGAGCCACAGCAGGGCGCGGTTGGTGTTGCGTGCGCGCAGTTCGCGCAAAAAGTCGGCCTGCACCCGCAGGGTGCGGTCGGCCTCGGTATTGTTTTCCCATTCCTTGTAGGTTTGGGGTTTGCCGGTGGGGCCGGGTTCGGGCAGCGTGTTCACGCGCCACGCCACGGACTGAAATCCCTTGTGGCCGCCCTCGGTGTAATCGTTGAAGGTCTCCACGCTGCCATAACGGGAGATGAGCCACTTGCGGTAGTGATCCAGCAGGGTGCTGTCGCGGGTGAGGTCGGGGTAAAACATGCCGTCCTGCGTGCCCTCGAACACGCGGGGCGAGTGGGCCACGGGGCCGTAAATCAGCGCCTCGACGGCGCGGGTTTCGGGGCCGAACAAGGGTTTGCCCTGGGCGGGGCCTTTGAGTGTGGAAAAACGCTCGGCGTCGCCCAGCAGCCGCTCGCTGGCGCTGAAGGCCAGCAGGGCCACGCCCTCCAGGCGCGAGGCGGCGGGAAAGTTGCGCTGACGCAGCGTGAGCGCCACCTCAAAACCCGGCCCTTCGGCCTCTGGCAGGGGCGTGACACGGGCGGGGGCCAGGTCGCCGCTCAGGTCGTTCACCTTGCCGTCGTCCACGTTATACAACTTGAAACGGGCGTTGCCCTCAAAGATGGGCAACTGCTGGGGCAGGCCGCCCCAGGTCACCTTCCAGGTTTTGGTGGGGGCGGTGGTTTTGCCCGCCGTGCCGCTGAGGTCCCACCGCAGCACCAGCCATAGAGGCAGGTCGCGGGGTTTTTCTTCGGCCAGAAGCGTGGCGGGCGGCAGCAGCAGATGCAGGGGGTCGCCCTTGGCGGTGTCCTTGCCGGTGAGGTTGAGTGAGGTGGAGACCTCCATGCTCAGCAGGCGGGCGTTGATTTCGCGGGGCAGGCCGTCTTTCTGGTTTTGCGCCGACATGCCCAGCACCACGCGGCGGCGGCCCTCGATGACGAGATAGTTTTCGCTGTCCACCAGCCAGGAGCGCCCCCCGGCCTTGCCGCTTTTCTGCTCCAGACCCTGCTGGCCCAGCTTGGGGGTGGGGGTGTTTTTGGTTTCGCGCCCGCAGCCTGCCGCCAGCACGACAAGCACCGCCAGCGGGGCCAGAAGTCTGAACCTTAATTCTCGCATGGAGAGATTATAGAGAGGCCCAGGGCAGAGGCGGGAGGTTGGAGACGGGAAGTTGCAAGATGGAAGCTGGACGTTGGAAAAAGAAAAGGCCCCGTTTGTTCCCCCCTGCATTCTCGCGCTTCCCCCGCCGTGATTAAACCCCAACAAGGGATCGCAGAAATGAAAAAAAATATAAAAAATAGTTGTTGTGGCCGGGGATGGG
>CAYJOG010000612.1:0-1851 GCA_964371695.1 uncultured bacterium | reverse complement strand
TTTTGTTTTTTCCAGCGCCTCGTCAAACGAAAGATTGACAGTTTTTCCGAATCCGTATCTCATGGTTGAGAGTCCTCCAGCGCGTGCATTTTTTCGATCCGACCCGCGTGGCGGCCCCCTTCAAACGACGCCTCCAGCCAGGCCCGCACACAGTCCATGGCCAGCTCCGGCCCCAGAATGCGCGCCCCCAGGCACAACACATTGGCGTCGTTGTGCTCGCGGCTGAGGCGGGCGGTGAGGGGGTCCTGCACGTGGGCGGCCCGGATGCCCCTGATCTTGTTGGCCGCCATGCTCATGCCCACGCCGCTGCCGCAGATGAGAATGCCCAGGCATCCTGGCTCTTTCACCACCTCGCGGCACACGGTGGCGGCAAAGTCGGGGTAATCCACCCGCGACGTGTTGTGGGGGCCGTGATCGGTCACGGTGTGGCCGCCGTTGCGCAGGCGGGTGACGAGGTCGTTTTTGAGATCGATGGCGGCGTGGTCCGCGCCGAGGTGAAGATGCATGGGGTGTCCTTGTGAATAAAAGTCTAGGGGGTTTTCGGAGATGGTAGAGCAAAAAATGGTCGGGTCGTTCACCTCTCCCCTTGAGGGAGAGGTCGGATGACTTGGCCTTTTGGGCTAAGCCATCCGGGTGAGGGGTTCAAACAAAGTGCAAAAATACCTTTTTTGGTTTTTGTTGTTTTTGAATAAACCCCGGCTGTTTCGCGCTTCGCGCTCAGGCAGGCGAGACGCCCGCCCTACTGCGTCGCGCCGCTGGGCGCGCCCGGCAGCATCAATATGCTGCCGCTTTCCCAAAAGCCCCACCCGCACCCATTACCCCAACCCTCTCCCTCAAGGGGAGAGGGGGTCGTGCTCATCCCGTATCAGACGTTTGGACGGGTGCTCCATCAATTCGGAAACCACCCCCGGCACCGGGTGACGTCACCGCTGGGCTGGTTTGGCCGGTTTTTTGGCCGGGGCCTTCAGGGCCTGCAGGTGGGTGCGGGCGCTCACGCCGGTCTGGCCCGGCGCGCTGGCGGCGGCGCTGAGGTAAGGCAGCGCCTTGGCCGTGTTCTTTTTCGAGAGAAAATAATCGGCCACATAAAGCCGCAACTGGCCCAGACGCACCGGGTCGGCCTTCAGGTTTTCCATCAATCCGGCGGCCCGGTTCAGGCCCGTGGCCTCGTCGCCGTTGGCAAGCGCGAGGTCCATGACCGCGAATTGAAGGGCCTGTTTGTCCGCCGTGTGCTGGCTGGGCACCACCAGGGTTTTGAGCGCCGCCAGCGCCTCTTTACCCTTACCCGCGCTCGACATGGCCCCCACGGTAAAGAGCCAGGTCTTGAGCAGCACCCCCGTGTTGGTGGCGTTCACGGGCATGGCCCGCAGTGTTTTCAGGGCCTTTTCCGGCTCACCAGCCCTCACCTGCAAGCGGGCCAGGGTGTCGGTCAGGCGGGGGCGCAGGGTGTCGGCAGCGGCGGCCTTGGGATAGGTGGCGAAGTATTTTTCCAGCACTCCGGCGGCCTGTTTTTCATCTCCCAGGGCCAGGGCCGACTGGGCGGCGTACAGAAAAAACCCGGCGGGCACAGACACCTTGGGTGTGTTGCCTTTTTTATCTTTTGTGCCAGACGCCTCGGCCACCGCTGCGGCCTGGGCATAGGTGTCCAGCACCTCTTTGTGTTGCCCCCGCTGCCACTGGCGGGCGATGATCTGCTCCAGTGTGAACAGCTTCTGGCTGGCGTCGGGGGTGCTTTCAACCAGGGCCAGCAGGGTTTGATGTTCACCATCCAGATTGCCCGTGGCGGCCTGAAGGCTGGCCAGACCCCGGCTGGCGGCATAGGACTCCGCACTGTCGGCGGCGTTTTGGAGGGCC
>CAYJOG010000611.1:0-1864 GCA_964371695.1 uncultured bacterium | reverse complement strand
GCTCAAATTGGACGATGTGAAACAGCATCACACCGAGTCGGCCTGTTCGTGGTTATGCTTTGCGCCGGTGCGCGAAACCGAGTTTTTCAGGGAAGAAGGCAGGCAGGGGGGATATGGCGTGTGGCGTCCGGCCCAGGGTGCGCCGGTGGTGCTGGGCAGCCGGTTTGACGCAGCAGACGCCGCCCGCCGGGCCATCTCCGCCGCCCTGATTCATCCGCAGCAGGCCCTGGTGGTGGTCAGCCCCGGCCTCAGCGGCTTGGCGCAGGAGGCCGCCCGCCAGCGCCCTGGCAGCGTGCTGCTGGTGGATGCTCACGCCACGCCACGGGGCTGGTTTTTTGATCAGCACCCCGGCGGCCTATCGGGGGCGGAGTTTCTGTTTCACCCCAGCAAAGAGGAACTGCTGCAATGGTGCCTCATGCATCTGGCCCCCGGCGCGCCACCCCCGGCGGTGGTGTGGGTCAACCCCGCCCTGGTGCGCCACCCGGCCTATGCCGCGCTGGAGGAAGGGTTGGTGCAGGCGTTGCGCCTGACGGCCAGCGAGGCGGGCACACTGCGTCAGGCCGGGCGATTCTTTTTGCAAAACCTGCTGGACAATCTGCCCCATCTGAAAACCGCAGGCAGCCTTGCTCCGTGGCAGAACTGCTGGCGGGGCAAGCCGCTGCTTTTGTGCGGTGCGGGGCCTTCTCTGGAACAAGCCGCGCCGCTGCTGCGCGAGCGGCCCGACCTGCCGGTGCTGGCGGTGGACATGGCGTGGTTCGCCCTTAAAAAAATGGGTCGCACACCCCACGCCATGGTTACGGTGGACCCCTACATCGTGAACCTGCTCAAGATTCACCCCGACACCACCGCCCACACCGCGCTGTTGTTCAGCGCTTTTTCCTGCCCCGGTGTGGTGCGGCGGTTTGTGGGGCCGAAATATGCCTTTTTGTCTTACCACTCTTTTCGTGAGGCGTTGGGGCTGGCTCACACCCCGGCGCTGTCGGGCGGCGGCGCGGTGGGCAGTCATCTCATTCACCTGGGCCTGCTCACGGGGGCGGACCCGCTGATATTGGCGGGGCTGGATTTTGCCCTGCCCGGTGAGCGGGCCTATGCCCCCGGCAATCCGTTTTTTGAGGAACAGAGCAAACAGGAATCAGCCCAATTGCGGGTGACCGGCATGACGGGCGAAGACCTGCCCACGTTGCCCGGCTATTTCGCCGCCCTTCAGGCCATCGAAAGCTTTCTGGTGCGCTGGCCCGCGTTGCCGTCCATCCTGAACCTGGGCCGGGGCGCCAAGCTGACGGGCGCGGTGATGGCAGAGGCGGCGGATTTGGCCGCCAGTCTGCCGCCCGTTCCGCCGTTTGAACTGCCCGCGCCAGATGTTCAGCAGGTGCTGTGGGAAAGGGTGGAGAAAAAAGCCCAGGACATGCTGCGGCCCATTTTGGAGAGCCTCGAAAAGTCGTCTGACCCCAGCGATGAGGTCTGCCAGTTGATAGATGCCTGCCCCATTCTGCACGAGGGACTGGGCCAGGCCACCGCCGAACTGGCGGGCGACGCCAGCCAAAGCTGGCCCGCCATGGTGGATTACGTGAAAGAGGTGGGCGGCCAGTTGGGTTTGTTGTGAGGGGGAAGTTGGAAACTGGAGATTGGGTGTCGGAAGTCGGAAGTTGGAAAAAGAAAAGGCCGCTCTCTGGTGACACGGCAGTAGCCACGGGCGTCCCGCCTGTGGCAGAAAAAAGAACAAAAAACCCTATTTGGTTTTTTGCTTTTGAATACCCCGGCTGTTTCGCGCTTCGCGCTCAGGCGGGTGAGGACACCCGCCCTACTCCGTCGTGCCGCTGGGCGCGCCCGGCAGCATCAATATGCTGCCGCATTCCCAAAAGAC
>CAYJOG010000610.1:0-1864 GCA_964371695.1 uncultured bacterium | reverse complement strand
AAAACCCGGCATCCCGGCTTCCGGGGTATGCACGGCACAAGGGGCCTTTCAAACAAGAGCGACCCGCTTTTCTCCCCAGGCAACCCCCAAAAACAGGTTTTTCCCTGATTTTTCCATAGGGACTTGTGGGTAATGACAAGCCCCATAGGGGAGAGGGTGCCCCGAAGGGGCGGGTGAGGGGCCAAACATAAACAAAAACCTTATTTGGTTATTTTTTATATCGCCCGGCGCTATCGCGCCGCTGGGCGCACCCGGCAGCATCAATATGCTGCCGCAATCCCAAAAGACCCCCCGCGCCCATTACTCGGCGCTACGCGCCACCCTCTCCCATGCAAAGCACGGGAGAGGGAACAATTCCGGCGTGCATGAATTTCTTGAAAATGACCTAATGCCCCTGATGCCCCGCATGGGGCGCGGGACTTCGGGAAGCCGCAGGACTGGCCTGCGGGGTGTGGGCGTGGCCCTGCTGCTGTCCCTCTGTGCGCATCAGCACCACCGCCGCCATCATGAGCACCATCACGGCGGTGACCTGACGCAGGCGCGCCGGGGCCAGACGCTGGCGCAGCCAACCCCACCCCAGGGCCACGGCGCTCAGGGCGGGCGCTGTGCCCACAATGAAACCCACCATGAAAAACAGCCCCGCCGAGAGCCGGGGCTGGCTGGCGGCATTGGTGATGGCGGCATACACCAGATGACAGGGAATCAGGCCGTTCACAAACCCCACCATCACGCCGCGCCACGGTGCGGGCAGGCCCTGAGCCTGTTTCACCCAACCCTGCACCCACCGGCTTGCCCCGCCGCCGCGCCCCCGCGCGGGCAACCAGCCCAGCAGGCCCAGGGCGCTCACCAGGGCAAACACCACCGAGGCCCAGGCCAGCACCCGCTGAAGGGGCTGCACCAGCAACCCCGCCAGGGCCAGCACCCAGAAAAGCGCCAGATAAGTCAGGCCCTTGGCCCCGTGATAGGTGAGGAGTCCCTGCCAGCGGTTGTTCAGCGCCGCCAGGGGGCCGCACATGCCCACGCAGTGCAGGCCGCCCAAAAGACCCCACAAAAGTCCCCAGCCCATTGGTTCGAGCCAATTCATCCTATACTTTCACCCATCCCAACACGCTGTCAGTGTGGGCCAAACGCCCCGCCCAGGCAACCCCGGAGGAACCTCATGGAAATCGTGCTGCACCAGTTCGAGGACTGCCCCTATTGCCGCAAGGTACGCCGGGCGCTGAACAAAAAGGGTTTGTCCTACACCATTGTCCCGACGCCAAAAGAGCGCAAAGACCGCACCGAGGTCTACCGCCTGAGCGGCCAATACAAAGTGCCCGTGGCCACCTTTGAGGGTGAAGCGGTGTGGGGCAGCGACAAAATCGTGGACCACATCAACAACCACTTCGAAGGCCCGAACTATGAGCCGGACCTGATCGAAAAAATCTACGAACTGTTTCCGTAGATTTATGGCGTAGTGATTCATTCGACTCAAAATGAGTCGCAGCGATGTCCCTTGCTGTCAGGTTTGTGATACCAATTCTCAACCGAAACAGCATTAATCCTGAGCGATGAGCCGGTTTGGAAATGGGTGCTGCGAAGTCCGGCGGTTCGGTGAAAATTGGTATGAATTCATGGATGAATTCGACCCGAACACCGAGGCCCAGACAGGGCCGCCGATGTTCGCGGCGCAAGCAGGCTTTGCCTGCGCCGTGCCGGGCCGTAGCCATTCACGACGAATGGCAAGGCCAATTAAACCAAAGAACATTCCTGCTGTTTTGAATGTTCATTGGTATGAGAAGAGTCCTTGATTATCAGGGGTTTTTTGAAGTAGCCCCGGCGTCCCGCCGGGAGCAGCCACCGCGCCAAAGGCGCGCACCATTCA
>CAYJOG010000609.1:0-1877 GCA_964371695.1 uncultured bacterium | reverse complement strand
TTTGTCGGGGGTGTGGTTGTCTTCTTTATAGGCCCAGTGGCTGGCCACGCCCAGTTCGGCCACCCGGTGCATTTCTTTGGTGCGGATCTGCACCTCCACTGGCCCGGGCCGGGCCTTCAGCCCCAGCAGGGTGGTGTGAATGGACTGGTACTGGTTGGACTTGGGCATGGCGATGTAATCCTTGAGCCGACCCTGCACGTGCTGATAGGCCCCGTGAATCAGCCCCATGGCGGTGTAACACTGGGGCCGGTCCTCCACAATCACCCGCACGGCGGCCAGGTCATAGATCTCCTCAAAACTCAGGCCGTCCTTTTCCATCTTGCTGTAAATGCTGTAAAGGTGTTTTGGGCGGCCGTTGAGGATGACGGGGAAGCTGTGGGCGTCCAGCAGGGCTTTAAGCTCCTGCACCACGGCGTTGATTTCGTTTTCGCGATCCTGGCGGCGGCCATCCAGCTTGTTGGCCAGTGTGGCGTAGGCTTTTGGGTCCAGGTGTTTAAAGGACAGGTCCTCCAGTTGCCATTTCAACTGGTAGACCCCCAGGCGGTTGGCCAGGGGGGCGTAGATGTAAAGGGTTTCGTCGGCGATGCGGCGGATTTTTTCTTCGTCGCCCTTGGCCCCCAGGGTCTGCATGTTGTGCAGGCGATCCGCCAGTTTGATGAGCACCACCCGCACGTCGCTGGCCATGGCCAGAAACAGCTTGCGGAAGTCTTCGGCCTTGTCGATTTTCGAGTTTTCAAACGCCAGGGTGCTGGCGCTGGCCTTGGTCACCGATTCCACCAGAAACAGCAGTTCCTCGTTCTGGAACGTGTCCAGCACTTGCCGGGCCACCACGGGGGTGTCCTCCAGCACGTCGTGCAGCAGCGCGGCGGCGATGGTCACCTCATCCATCTGCAAACGGGCCAGAATCATGGCCACGCTGAGGGGGTGAATGATGTAAAAATGCCCCGACTGGCGGAACTGCCCCTTGTGGGCGGCCTCGGCAAAACGATAGGCCCGCTGAATCAGGCTGATGTCCGCCGCCGGGTTGTGGCGCAGGGCCTCGGCGCAAAGGGCGTCCAGGGTCAGGGTTTCCTTCTGTTTCAGACCCAGCATGACCACGGTCGCGCCTCCTGCTCCGTATTATCGTCCGTGGGGGGCGAATTGACACGAAATGAAGGGGGTTTTTGCCGCAAGAAAATGCAATGGCCCGAAAATTGGCTAAAATACCGCCCCTGTGCCGGAAAAACGCTCCGGCGGCAGGTGTTCCAGATTTGAGGAGGAAAACATGACTGTTTCGAGTAAACCCCTTCGTTTGTCCGCCGCGTTGCTGGCGGGTCTGCTGGTTTTGGGTTGGGCGGGCCAGACGCTGGCCGCCGCCCCCGCCGCCGGTGAAATGATCAAGCGGATGCAGACGAGGGCCAAGGGCCTCAAGAGTTATTCCATCGAATGGTCCTATGACGGCCGGAACGAAAAAACCGGCAAGGTCAAACCCACCGAAAAATACAAACTGGATTTTCTGGTCCCCGACCTGCGCCGCATGACCGTGGTGCAAAAAGACTTTGCCAGCAACGGCGCGGTGATCATCTACAACCCTGCCGTGGACAAGATGGTGGTGGCGAAGAAGTTTCTTCTCACCCGCAAGTTTGCCCTGAACGACAAGGAGATTGACGGCTATTTTGACACCGACCTCGCGAGCATCACCGCCAAGGTGTCGGCAGCTTTTGCGGGCAGCACCGCGCCCACCAGCAAAGAAACCACCTTCGACGGCAAAAAGGTGATTCAGGTGAGTTTCAAACCCAAGGCCAAATACACCCAGGTGAACCTGTGGATTGACGCCAAAGACAACATGCCCCGGCAGATTGAGTTTTGGGACGCCAAGGGCCTGCAGGACCGGCGGC
>CAYJOG010000608.1:0-1883 GCA_964371695.1 uncultured bacterium | reverse complement strand
AAAGCCCCCTTGGCGTGGCGAAAACCTGCGCTTTTTCAAAGCTCCGGTTTTCGGGTGCGGGCATCCATGCCCGCGGAGCCTCGGACAAAACCAGTTTTGTCCGAGGCTCTAAAATCCCCCCATGCGGTTTTTCAACTCCCTGGCCCTGATTGCCTTCTGGGGCATGGCCTGCCCGCTGATTTATCCCATGTCGGGGCGGTTCTGGATGCTGCTGGTGTGGGCTGGCCTGGGGCTGGGGGCGGTGATGTATGGGCGGTTCATGCGAGCGTCCACACTTTTTTCGACCTATGGCTTCAAACGCACACTGAAAAAAACGCTTTCCCCCCGCCGCCTGCTCCTCGCACCCTGGCAAGAGAAAATCCATTTTCCCCTGCCCCTGTGCGTGGGTTATTCAGTTGTGCTGGCCCTGTTGGCCCTTGGGAACGTAGCCGGTTTTTTTTACATGTTTTATCAGTGTTTTGACTGGCCTCAAACCCTGCTGCTCATCACCGGCTGGGCGCTTTTTGGATTGCAGGTTTTCCGCGACGAACTGGTCAAACCTCAAGGCTGGCGGCTGCGCCCCTGGGTGCTGCTGCTGTTTGCTGGTTATTTCGGCTGGGCCACCCTGCAAAAAACCCACTTCACCGACATCATCATGAGCACCTGGGGGTTCACCCTGGTGGCGCAGTGGCTGGGCGGTGTATTGAAGCTGCCCCGCTGGCTGGTTTTTCTGGTGTTCAGCAACACACTCACCCCCACCCTGCTCATGGCGTTTTACATCGACCCGATGGTTCACGAAGTGCCCCAGGTCACGGCCCAGACGGGTGTGCGGCTCATCCGGTCTGATCCGGCGCTGGATTTCCGCTGGGTGTTGCAGGGTTGCCAACCGGGGGAATTCTGGATGGGCACCCGCAAAATGATGGGGACAGGCCCCGACGACACCACGCTGCAACGGAATGAAAAAGGTTTTGTGGTGGGGGGAGACACAGCGGACAACGGCACCATTGACTGCCGGTTGCATCTGGTGATGCCCGGCGACGTGACGCAATACAAAGGCAGGCTTTTTGTGGTGGACGAACGCACCGGCAAACTGCTGAATGAAAGTCAGGATTGTCTGGTGAACTGGCCGGGGGCCGCCATGGTGGCCTACCCCCCCGACCAGGGGTGGATTTTCAGGAAAATTGAGCACTGGTCCATTTTTGGCGAAAAACACTGCCGCAAGGACTGGGGCGGCATCACCGGGGTTGTCTATCTGCCCCAGCGCGGCTGGTTGTTCGGCTCCAAGGAAAACGACAAAAAGGTTATCTGGATGGACGTGAGCCAGCCGGGCCGCCTGCGTCAGCGCCTGCTGCCTTACCTCACCACCCACATGGCCCTTTGCCGTTCGGCCATGAATCCCTGCCTGTTCACCGCCTATCAAACCGGCGTGCGGCGACACGAAGGCCCCCACATGAAACCCGTGGCCTTTTACCCCCGCCGCAACATGGGCGCAGGCCCCACCCTCACGCTGGACGAACCCCGCAACCGGCTTTATGTGGGGGACTGGTTCACCGGCGACGTGCTGGTGCTCAACGCCAAAACGCTGAAAAAAGAAGAAACCATTCACCTGCCCATGGGGGTGCGCTTCATCCGGTTCTGGCCGGGCCGCAAACGCCTGTGGGCCGCCAATTTCATGAACGGTGTCCTTTATGAAATCGACGAAAAAGGCCAGGCTCTGCCCATTCTTTTCATGGGACGAAAACCCCGCTGGATGAACCTGACCCATGACCAGAAAGGTCTGTTGTGGTGCAGCGCCAGCGCCTGTTATGAATACCGCCCAGGCGCTGACTGAAAAACGTCGGGTTACTCACTCATACCAATGAACATTCAAAACAGCAGGAATGTTCATTGGTTTTAATGGCCTT
>CAYJOG010000607.1:0-1885 GCA_964371695.1 uncultured bacterium | reverse complement strand
GGCCTTGAGCGCCCGCATGCAGGCTTCTTTTTCGCAACAGGTGTCCACGATGGGAAAAATGGCCAACAAGGCGTCTCCCATGAACTTGAGCACTTCGCCGCCTTCCTTGTTCACGGCTTCGCACATCACGCCAAAGTAGCTGTTGAGGGTTTGCAGCAACGCATCGGCTTCGAGCTCTTCGGAAAGCGCAGTGAAACCGCGCAAATCGCAGAACCAGATGACCGCAGGGAACCTTTCGCTGCTGCCCCGCGAAATGGCGCCGCTGAGAACACGGCGGCCAGATTTGGGGCCAATGTAGGTGTCAGCGATGACCTCGGCCAATGACCGCACCTGACGGATTTCCAGAAAAGGGGTGAGCAGTCGGGTGGCGTCTCGCAGCAGGTTCAATTCTTCATCGGTGAAGCCGCCTTTTGCCGCAGTGAGCGCCGTGAAGGCGTTGGTTTCGCCGTTGCTGAAGGGCATGGGCAAGGCGATGTAATCCGTGCCGCCAGCCTTGCGAAAATCTTCGAGTACCGAAAAATCCATGGGGTCTTCTCCGGTCAACCGTCGGCGCAAAGCAGGCCCGCCCTCAAAAAGAACCCGAAAAGGGCTTTGCTGAAAAACAATGGTGCTTTCTACGCCATGGGGTGCATGAATGGCGTTGATTTTTTCCTGGCCGGGATTCCAGATCAGAAGGTACACGCGGTTGAGTGGATGCAGGGTCTGAAAAGCAAAGGACACGCGGCTGAGCGGCAATCCGCCGTTGGTCAACCGGCGGCAAAAACCAGCGATCAGTTCCGAGGTGTCATCGATTTTATGGCCTTCATACAGCAGCCAGTCCCGCAGCCGATTCAGGAGCAACTGTGTGCGCCCGGCAGCGGCATAGGCGATGATGTTGTCCATGCTCACAGTATGGTTCCCGGTCTTGAAAATTACATCCGGGGAAAATTTTGCACCCAAAAAACCAATTGTCACAACCCGGCGATGCTGGGCTCCATGTATTCGATGCGCATGCTGTTCAGCTCAGAAGTTTTGAAGGGGCGCAGCAGCAGTTTCTTCAGGTGTTCCACCAGATCACTGCTGTCCTCGCCCACTGTTGCCAGGGCTTTTTCATACCAGCGCACCGCCTTGGCGCGGTCCTGGGGGTCTTCAAAGGTGTAACCCGTCATGGTCATGGCCTGGGCCAGTTGAAACGGGCGCACCTCCAGTTTCAGCGCGGCCTTGGCAAATTTCCGGGTGTTTTTCATGTCCAGCACCTGCAGGCTCAACATGGCGGCCAGCATGGGAAAAGCTGGTTCTTGCGGGTCTGCCTTGGCGGCTTCCACAATCAGGGCGCGGGCTTTTTCCAGGTCGTGTTCGTGGATGTAGGCCATGTAAGACCGCTGGAACAGCACCACTGCGCCGCGCTGCTCGGTCGATATTTCCACGGGGCGGACGCCCTTGAGTTTCTCGATCCTGGCGTGGGGATTGTCAAAGTGATCGGCAATGCGAAAGCCAATGAAATCGCTGTCGGTGGCGGGGGCCACGCCGTTGCTGACCCACGTCATGCCGTCGGTGACATCGGCCACGATGGACTGGACATTGAGGGCGCTGGCCACGATGTGGCCCACGGGCCGGTGTGTCTCCAGCAGGGGATCAAAACGGTCGCGCATCAGGTTCACCATGTCGGCGGGCACGGCGTTTTGCAGTTCCGCCGTCAGGGTGTCCAGGCGCTGATATCGCGCCGTGCTGTTTTGATAGGCATGCACCGGTGCGCCCAACTGGTAGGGTTTCATCTTTTGGCCTTCGTAGTGGTTGGCGACACAAAGCCGCCCCAACTCCAGCCACCGCACCTGGGTCTGGTGGCTGGAGTATTCCACCACACAGCCCTCGCCCGAAGGCCCGTGGGAAAGGTGCAGGTTAAACC
>CAYJOG010000606.1:0-1887 GCA_964371695.1 uncultured bacterium | reverse complement strand
CCGCACCGCCCCCCACCATAACGCCGCCCCCCGGCCAGAGCCAGAAAGCCACCCACCTGTTTGAAAACGCCCTGGCCCGCCTGCAAACCGCGCCCCCTGCCACCGGCGGCACACACGGCGATTTCAGCCCCGGCAACATTCTGCACACCCGCAATCAGGCGTTCATCGTGGGCTGGCGGAACTACTCGGCGGAGGGCATTCAGGTGTTTGATCTGTTCGACCTGTTCACCCAAGCCGCCTTGGGCAATGACCGGCATTTTGCCGCCAACCTGCCCCCCCACAAGCAGGAACGGGTGGGGCCGGACAGGGTGGCCTTCTGGCTGCTGAAACCCGGCTCGTTCGCCAAACTTTTTGCCCTGGGGCTGAAAACCTATGCCGAAAGCAGCGGCCACACACCCGAAACCCTGGCCCCCCTCTATGGCCTTTTTCTGGCGCAACGGTTCTGGTGCAGCGCCGAGGCCTTTGGCCTGGAGCACCCCCGCACCACACAATGGCGTTTGCTGATGGAACACCTCGCCCACGCCCGCCGCACGCCTCTGGCCGCCATCACTTGAACCATGCCCCAACACCTTTTCCTGAACACCCTCGCCAGCCTGGGGCCGGAGCAACCCCGCCAGGGAGTGCTCACGCGCCCGCCTCCTTTTCTGCCCCAGGCCACGCCCTGGCTGCCCCCCCAGAACGCGGCGCTGGTGGCGGGCACCAACGGCAAGGGCAGCACCAGTTTTTATCTCGCCGAACTGCTGCGGCAGGCAGGCAAAAAACCGATGGTTTTTCTGAGTCCCCATCTGGTGTGTCCCAGCGAGCGTTTTTTGTTCCAGGGCAAACCCCTGGGGCTGCAACTGCTGGATGAAGCCACCGCGCAGCTTTTGGCCGCCGCGAAAAAAAAACCTTTCGCCAGTTTTTTTGAGTTCCTCACCGCCCTGGCCCCGGTGGCGACGCATCTGGCGGGGGCGGACACGATGATTCTGGAAGCGGGACTGGGGGGGCAGCACGACGCCACCAACCACCTGCCCCATCATTTCAACCTGCTCACCGGCGTGGCCCGCGATCACGCCGAAGTGCTGGGTCCCAGCCAGTCTCAGCGCCTGACCGACAAACTGGGCATCGTGGGCCGCTCCCAACCCGTTTACACCGGCCCGCTTTCTCCGGCGCTGAAAAAACTGGCGGGCGAAGTCATTACCCGGCAGGGCGACCACTGGCGCGCACAAATCCCCCGTTTTTTTTCTTCATCCGGCCTCGTCCGGAACCTGCCCCCCCCCTGGCGGCTCAGCCCCTTTGAGCAGGGTTGGGAAATTGGCCACGGCCCCTTTCACCTCGCTTTTTTTCACCGTTATCCCCCGCTGGTGCAGGCCGCCGCCCTGGCGCTTTTGGCTGCGGTGGACATGTCGGGGGGCGCGCTGCCGCACAAGCTGCACCTGCGCCATCACCTGCCGGGGCGCTGCCAGTTTCAGACCCTTCCCGGAAAACCCTTTCCCCTGATTCAGGACGTGGCCCACAACCCCCAGGCCGCAGCAGCCCTGGGGTATTTTGTGCGGCAACTTTTCCCCAAAGAAAAAATCCTGCTGCTGTTTGCCCTGCTCAGACGCAAAGAGGCCCCCGCCACCATTCGGGCGCTGCACCAGCACCTGCAACCCCAGCGGGTGCTGTGCCCCGGCGACTGGCTGATGAACACCACCCAGGGCCCCTGGCACGAACCGGCCCATCTGGCCCGGCTGTTTCAGCAACGGGGCCACGGGGCCCAAGTGCTGCACGGGTTTGAGGAACTGGCCACACAGGCCCAGCACCACAACGGCCCCGTGGTGCTGGTGGGCGGTTTTCAATGGCGGGGGGCCTGGCGAAGGCAACAGGGCGAAAAAACCGCCCGACCCTGGCGAGACAATTCACCAG
>CAYJOG010000605.1:0-1889 GCA_964371695.1 uncultured bacterium | reverse complement strand
CTTTGGCGCTGGCGTAATGGAACAGCCGCCCCAGCACCGCCGCCTGCAGGGCATAGCTGTAACGCCGGGCGTGTTGGGTGAGGTCGTCTTTTTTTTGCAGGCCACGGGCCATGTCTGCGGCGGCCTGGGCCAGGGCCTCGGCGGGATTCAACCCCTTGAGCCAGCAGGTGAGGCCATAAATCGCCGCCAGTGTGAGGGAATAGGTTTTGGTGGCGGCCACCGAACACTCCGGCCCGCCCTCCAGGTCCATCACCTCCTGCGCCGACAGGGCCAGACTGCTGCCCGGCGTGTTGGTGATAGCCAGCGTATGCACCCCCGGCTGGCGCAGGTGTTCAAAACAGGCCACCACGTCGGTGCTCTCGCCGCTCTGGCTGATGCCGATCACCAGCGTCCCCCTGGGCAACTGGGGTTTTTCCCGCAGCAGGGTTTGCAGGCTGGGGGCGGCGTTCACCACCGGCACGTTCAGGGCGGCTTCCAGAAAATACCGGCCAAAAATCGCGCCGTGATCGCTGCTGCCCCGCGCCACCAGCACCACCAGCGGGGGCGGCTGTTTCAGGGCGCGAATCCAGGCCGGGCGGCGTTTGAGCACCGTGGCCAGATTCGCCACGGCCTGGGGGGTTTGCAGGATTTCCTGATGCATGAGACTCAGGGGAAGTGGCTTGTTTTTTTCGGTACTCACGGTTTCACACCCGCCAGACGCCACGCCCCCCCCGACTTGCGGAACACCATTTTTAGTTCGTCGCGCCCCAGCACATTGCCTTCAAAAACAAACCCCTGTTTGAAACGGGGTGTGCGCAGGCAGGCGTAACCGCCATAGCGGCTGGCGTCTGGCCCGGCTTTTTTGATGGCGCAGAGTGGATAAACCCCCGGCGAGACGTGCCCCAGCACCACGCCCCCCTGCTGGGGAGCCTGCCGCAGGGTCACGCCCTGACGCACCACCGCCACGTGGCTCTCGGCGCTCGCGCCCTGGGGCCATCGGGCCGCCACAAAAGGGCAAACGAACTCGGCCTCCACGCCTTTGGGGGGTGAGACCCTGGCACAACCCGCCCACAGCCCCTTGGTCAAAAGGGTCAGATATTTTTTCTCCTGCGCTTTGCCCGTGAACTTTTTTTGCTGGGCGGGCAGGCCCGACAGCGGATGACTCGCCGCCACCAGAAAAGGCCAGTCCGCCCGTTTCAGCGCCCCCATGAAAGAAGCCCGGAAAGCGGCGAAGGATGGGTCTGCCCCGCTGTCGTCGTGGGCGTTCAGGGCAAAGACCTGGACCGCAGCGACAGGGGGCGTTTCGGCCAGACTCCACCCGAACACCCCCACACCCGCGCAGGCAAACATCAGCCCCAGAAAGATGGTCCATGGACGGGTCATGGGTCGTAGTCTAGAACTTATCTCAAAAATCCCTCCGTGGATTTTTTCGACCGCAGTGGCTTGGAATAAATCCGCGCCACAAGCGCGAAAACCTCACGTCTTCTTTTCTTTTTTTCGCACCGCCGGCAGCAGCACGTTGTTGAGGATGAGGCGATAGCCGGGGCTGTTGGGGTAAAGGTCCAGGTTGGTGGGTTTTTCGCCCACCAGATGCGCGAAGTCCTCCGGGTCGTGCCCGCCCAGAAAGGTGAACGCCCCCTTGCCCCGATTGCCATGCAGATAGCGCACGTTGCCGTCGTCTTCTTCTCCCAGCACATACACGCTGCGCTTTACCAGATCGCGGCGAAACGCGGTGCTCTGTCCCAGAAAGGCGTTCACGGCGTTGCGGTGGTTCTGCACCAGAATGGACAGCACCGGGTCCAGCTTGGCGCTGAACTCAAAGAGCGAGAACTTGCCCAGCATCAGGCCGGTGGGGTCCACGTTGCCCTGGGGCCCGGCGTCGATGTCCGAGAACTCATAAATATATGGAC
>CAYJOG010000604.1:0-1905 GCA_964371695.1 uncultured bacterium | reverse complement strand
CTCGACGACGGTGTCGATGGCGGCCTGGTCGTCGGCGAAGACATAGAGCGCCAGCGGCTTGGGGCGAGCCGTGATGAACGACACCGCCTCAGCCGGTCCATCCACGCTGAGCACCGGCAGGATCGGACCGAAGATCTCCTCCTGCATGATGGGGCTGTCAGAGCTGGGATCGACGGTGATGGTGGGGGCGACGTAGCGCGTGGCCGCGTCGATGATGCCTCCAGTGGCGACCGTGCCCGCCCCCCGATCGAGCAGGCCCTGCAGGCGGCCGAGGTGCCGCTCGTTGACGATGCGGCCGAAGCTGCTGCTGCTCTTCGGGTCGACACCGTAGAACTCGCCGATCTGGGTGACGAGCTTGTCGACCAAAGCATCGCGGACAGAGGCATCGGCGAGGACGTAGTCGGGCGCGATGCAGGTCTGGCCCGCGTTGTAGAACTTGCCCCACACAATGCGTTTGGCCGACACCTTCAGGTTGGCGTCCCTGTCCACCACCGTGGGGCTTTTGCCCCCCAGTTCCAGCGTCACGGGGGTCAGGTGCTGGGCGGCGGCGGTCATCACGATTTTGGCGATGGCCCCGTTGCCGGTATAAAAAATGTGATCCCACGGCAGCTTGAGCAGCGCGGTGGATTCGGCCACGCCCCCTTCCACCACTTTGACGCAGGAGGTGTCGAGATATTGGGGCACCAGCGTGGCCAGCACACGGGCAGTGTGGGGGCTGACTTCGCTGGGTTTGAGCAACACGCAGTTGCCCGCCGCAATGGCGTCCACCATGGGGCCAAGGCAAAGCTGCACCGGATAATTCCATGCCCCCATCACAAACGTCACACCCAGGGGTTCGGGTTGCACCCAGCTTTTGCCGGGTTGATACACCAGGGGCGTGCGGGCCTTGCGGGGTTTCATCCACTGGCCCAGGTGTTTGCACACGTGGTCCACCTCTGAGCGGATAAACGCCATCTCGGCGGTGTAGGCCTCAAACACCGGCTTGCCCAGGTCGGCGTGCAGGGCGTCTGTCAGTTCCTTTTCCTTTTCCACCACCAGGGCGCGAATGGCTTTGAGCTGCCCCACCCGCCAGGCCTGTGGCCGCGTGCGCCCGGTGGCAAAGGCCGACCGCAATTCCTCAAACACGGGGGAATAATCCAGTTCCTGGCCGCTGGGCGCGGCGACGGTGCTTTGGGTGGTCATGGGGAGCCTCCTGGGGGGGTATGTTAAGGCAAGGGCATCTCCTGGCCAAATCTGCCTCATCAGCACGCCCTTCCGCGTTATTCTTTTGCGATGATCAGGCGTCGGCCAGGACAAACGGCGATCGGAGCATGGTTTGCCCTGCTGCTGGTCTGTCTCGCGTCCACCGCCCAGGCCCGGTTCGAGGCGCACGGCCATTTCAGCCTGGACAACAACGACGGCTGGCAGCGGCATTTCAGCGAAATCAGAAACGTGGCGATTTCGGATTATCACTACACCCACCCCGCCCTGCCCGCCGAGGTGTGGGTGCGCGTACACGCCGGGGGCAGGCCGCTCTCTGCCGATGAAACCTATTACCACGCCACCCGCCTGGGGGCCGTGGGGTTTCAGCGGGTGAGCCGGGTTTATCGGGGCCGCACGCAGCGGCTGGCTTATACCGGCGCACGGTTTCTGCAACATGGCCCGGATGGCGTGACCGTGAAGGTGGTGCTGGGCATTGGCGGGGCGCGGGGAGGCTATCACCTCATCAGTTCCACACACATTGGCGAAAGCGGCCACGACCCCGCCATGGCGGTGCTGCGGTCTTTTCGCGGCTTCATGGCGGTGCAGTCCCCTTCGGGTTATGAACCCCTTGAAGAGATTGAATCGGGCGATCCTCTCTCGTGGCTGGGCAGCGAGTTCAAAACTTTTTCAGAAGACATGCCCCTGCCCCAGCCTCCCGGTCAG
>CAYJOG010000603.1:0-1913 GCA_964371695.1 uncultured bacterium | reverse complement strand
CCCCCCCGCCGGGGGGGGGCGGGGCCCCCCCCGCCCCCCCCCCCGGGGGGGGGGGCCGCCCCCCCCCCCCCCCCCCAATTGGGCAACCTTTTTAAAATCCCCCTGTCGGTCAGGACCAACGACGCATAAATTTTCTTTGACGTGTCAAACCAGCGTCCCAGGGGCGGACATTAGAACCATTCCATGCTTGGCCAAGGTGCGCCTGCACGGCGAAAGGACTGATTCATGAAACATTTTACGGTGTTGCAATTGATCTGGATGGGCATGCCCATCAGCGGGGTGCTGCTGGGTCTGTCGGCCCTTTCACTGATGGTGGTGCTGGAGCGCCTGTGGGTGCTCAAGCGCGAACTGGGACGGGGGGCGCTGCTCCTGCGCATGGCAGGTCGGTTGCAGGGGCGTGAGTCCGTGGCCCGTCTGGCCGCCGTAGCGCAGGAAGGAAACAGCCCGGCCGCCCGTGTGCTGTCCGCGCTCTTTTGCCTGGGCCGCGAAGACGCCCAGAACATGCTGGGGATGGAGCTGAACCGGGAACGCTCGAATCTGGAGCGGGGCCTGCAGGGGCTGGCCACGGTGGCGAGTGTGGCTCCTTATGTGGGGTTGCTGGGCACCTGCATCGGCGTGATCAAGGCGTTTGACATGATTTCGGTGGGTGCGGGCGCAGGTCCGGCGGTGGTGGCCGGGGGCATCAGCGAAGCTTTGGTGAACACGGCCCTGGGTCTGTTTGTGGCCATTCCCGCCGTGGTGGCCTATAACCTGATGGCCGCCTCGGTGAACCGCCACCTGCGCGAAGTGGCCTGGGTGGCCCAGGCGGCTCTGAGCCATCTGGGGCAGGACAGCCCGGCGCTGGAAGCCGCCACGGTGGTGCCGTTCCCGGCGGGCCGCGTGGTGGCCCCCGCCCCCGAACCCCCCGCCGCACCCCGGCCCGTGAGCAACCAGCCCTCACCCACCCCCGCCTCACCGGCGGAAATCGACCCCGTGATGCGCCCCTCGTTTGACCGCCCCACACAGGTGCAGCCCGGCGGCTGGCGCGGCTTCACCGAATCTTCTGACCCTCCGCCCGATCAACTGGCCTATCTGGACGCAGACGGGTGGTCTGCTCCGCAAAAAAGGGAGGGGTAAATGGCTGCGGTCAACATGGGTCTGGGCGAGGGTGAAGCGCCCGTCTTCGCGGAAATCAATATGATCCCCTTCATTGACGTGGCCCTGGTGCTGCTGATCATTTTCATGGTGCTCTCGCCCATGCTGGTGCAGGCGGGGCTGCCCATGGACCTGCCCGAAGCCAGCACTGCCGCCCCCATCGAAGAAAACAAAGTGGAGGTGAGTCTGGCCGCCGACGGCGCGCTCATGTTCGACCGCCAGAAAACGGTGATCGAAAAAGTGTCGGCTCTCACCAGCGACGCCCTGGGCAAAAAACCGGGCCTGCTGTTTGTCATCAAGGCCGACGCCGCCACGCGCTACGAACGGGTTATCACCCTGGCCGATACCCTGCGTCAGGCCGGGGCCACGCGTCTGGCCTTTGGCACCGCGCCGGTGGAAAAACCCTTTGACGACAAAAAGAAACCTGTCGAAACCCCCTGAGACTCTTTTTGTTTTCGGGGGCGACGGCCCCCTACCCCAGCCCGGCGGGCAGCGGCCCGCCCCGGCCCCCCGGGGGGGGCTCAACCTGTGGGAACCGCAGGGCGGAAAGCCAATCGAACATCCACTGTAGTAGCCACGGGCGTCCCGCCTGTGGCATGAAAACATGAGGACAAAACCCCCTTTTTGTTTTCACTGGATTCCCGCTTTCGCGGGAATGACGGCGGGAGGTGTGTTTCAAAAGGACGGCTTCACGGCAAATCCGGCACCGGGTCAGACCAGCCGTGGAGGACTTCCAGCAGGTTGCGCAGAATGCGTGCGGTGGCGCCCCACACCGGCGG
>CAYJOG010000602.1:0-1914 GCA_964371695.1 uncultured bacterium | reverse complement strand
GCCCATCAGCAACCCCACCCTCATGAAATACGCCCAGATGATCTCGCCGGGCATGAAGGTGCCCAGCGCCGTGTTTGAACAGAACGGCGTGAAGGTGGGGGCCGTGGGCATCGCCAGCATTTTTGACGGCCCGGTGGTGACGCTGCACGAGTTTGGTCACCTGCTGGGTTTTGGCGACCTGTATCACGAAAAAAAATATGGCCGGGGGCTTTATTTCTCACTCATGGGGCAATACGACCCTGGCCTGCCTTTCCCCGACCCCATGAGCCGCCTGAAGGCGGGCTGGGGCGAGGTCACGGACATCACACAGCCCGGTGTTCACCGTCTCAAACCCGCCGAAACTCACGGCGAAATGCTGCGCATCGGCACGGGCAAGGATTATCTGCTGCTGGAAAACCGGGGCCCCGGCAAGGTTTACAGCACACAACCCAAACAGCGGGGGCTGGCGGTGTTCCGCATTGACGAAAACAAATACCCCGCCAACAGCGAGCTGGCGTTTATTCAGCAAATCCAGAAATGCCTCAACTGCGAAACATGGCGGCCCCTGACGCTGAACGTGCCAAACGACCCGTCCTTTCCGGTGCAGAGCGGCCAACTGTTCCAGAAAAAAGGTCTGGCGAGCCTGTTGTTTTTTCCCGGCGACACACTGGGGCCAGACCCCAGCGGCCAGCCGCTTTCAGACACCCATCTGGTTCCCAGCACCAATTTCGCCAGCGGCGCACCCAGCGGCCTGTCGCTCAAGGTGTTGCCTTTTGAGGGCGACACGCTGGTGCTGGAAGTTAAAAAGGATTGATTTTTCCACTGCTAGACTGCCCGCCATGGACCGGCCAATCAACGAGGAAATTCAGGGCCTGCACCGCAAGGTAGAGGCCATGGGCCGGGAAATCGCCCTGGTGTGGCGCGTGCTGGGTCAGGAGCCGGGGGCCTTCCGCACCGCTCTTTTGAGCGCGGTGCGCCAGTCAGACGTGTTTGCCGTGCGCCAGTTCATCCGCCACGGGGCCGACCCCGGCTGGACCAACGATGACGGCCAGACCGCCCTGCACCTGTCGGTGTTTTACGAAAACGAAGACCTCATCAACCTGCTGCTTTCAGAAGGCTGGCCCGTGGACGCCCGCGACAAAAAACGCCAGACCCCCCTGCACATCGCCGCCGCCGTGGGCAGGCAAACCGCCGCCCGCCTGCTGCTGCGCTGGAAGGCCCGCACCGACCTGCCCGACGAAAACGGCCACACCCCCTTGCATCTCGCCGCCATGGCGGGCCATCTGGAACAGGCCCAGTTGTTGCTGGCCCAGCCGGGGCGGGCGCTGATCATGGAAGACGCAGAGGGTCGCACGGCCCTGCATCTGGCGGCGGGCGACGCCCAGACCGACATGGTGCGTTTTTTGCTGGAATCGGGCGCGAACCCCAACCACCGGGCCAAGTCCGGCATCACGGCGCTGCATGAGGCCGCCCGCAGCCTGAGCCGCGAGTGCATCAACCTGTTGCTGGAGGCAGGAGCCAACCCCCTGGCCAAAGACGACCTGCACCGGCTGGCCGGGGACTATGTGGGCCTGCGCCCCAACCCCGGCAGCCAACTGGTGGAGGAACGCCGCGAAGCCATCAAAAACCTGCTGCGCGAAGCCGAACGCAAGGCAGGCGGGGAAACCCCTGCCCCCTCTCCCCTTTAATGGGGATAGGCCTGGGGTAATGGGCGCGGGTGGTCTTTTGGGAAAGCGGCAGCATATTGATGTTGCCGGGCGCGCCCAGCGGCGCTGCCGCGCCGAGGGGTATTCAAAGGCAAAAAACCAACCCCCTGTCGTCATTCCCGCGAAGGCGGGAATCCAGTTGAAGAAAAAACATCACGCCTTTTTCTGTTTTCTTTTGGTGGGGCAGGCATCCTGCCTGCCTTTTATATGAACGCAGGCAAGACCACAG
>CAYJOG010000601.1:0-1933 GCA_964371695.1 uncultured bacterium | reverse complement strand
CCAAACTCAGAGACCCTTTTTGCGCGCCGACTGGCGTATCAGCGAAGCCGCCAGGCGGTTTTCGGCGTGGCCGGTGTGTCGGGCCGCCAACGTCATCCACAGCGGCGCGCCCACCAATGCCAGATCGCCCATCAGGTCCAGAATCTTGTGCTGGGCGGCCTCTTGCGGCACACGCCAGGCCATGGCGGGCAGATTTTTTTCGGTCAGCACCACGGCGTTGCGGCGGCTGCCTCCTTTGAGAATGCCCGCCGCCCTCAGCCGCAGGGCCTGATCCTCACCGATGAACGTGCGCGCCGGCGCCACGCTGGCGGCATATTTTTGCGGCGCGCCCGCAAATTTGGCCCGCTGGTGAAAAGGGGGTTCGTCGTAATCCAACTGATAACTGGCGGCAAATCCCCTGCCCGGCGAAAAAGCCAGCGCACCGGCCTTGTTATCAAGGGACACCTCAAAAGGCGACAGCAGGCGCACCACTTTTCTTTTGGTGCGCACCGCCTTCAGGCGCGGTTGCAGTTTTTTCACAAAAGGCAACGCCGAGCCATCCCACAGCGGAATCTCCGGCCCCTCCACCGTCACCCTGGCGTCGAACACACCCAAGCCAAACAGCGCACTCAGCAGATGTTCCACCAGCAGCACCGAAGTGTTTTTCCCGGCCAGCCCAGAGCAGTTGGGGTAATCCCGTGCGTTTTCCGCCACGGCGGCCACGGCGTCTCCCCCCAGCACCAGCACCACGCCGCCGCCCGGCTCGCCCGACTCCAGCAGCAACCGGCAGGGCTGGCCGGTGAACACCCCAGTGCCCCTCAGACGCACGGGCGACACCAGCACATGGCCCGCCACGGTTTGCGAAATCACTTCCACCGATGGCCGGGCGTGGCTCAAGGCTTTTTCGCCAGCCACTTTTTCCACAGCGCGGTCATGCCACCGTTGTCCCAAGCCTGCTGCTCTTTGAGCCAGCCACGGGCGGCGGCGGCCTGAAGCATTTTGCGGTAACCGTCCAGATAATCGGGCGGCACGGTAAAAAACTCGCCGTTGATGGCCATGAAAAACCATTTGAAGGGCCTGAACTCCGGGTCGCGGTGCGCATTGGCCAGGATCATTTTCACGTTGTCGAACTTTTTCTGGTCCAGGCCAGGGCGCATCACCAGCATCATCATGGGATAGTTGTTGGTGCAGGCGATGGGCACAAGATTTCTGTAAACGGGTTTCTGTTTCATGGAGAAGTAATAGAGGCTGTAACCCAGATAAACTGCGTCCAGCTTGCCCGCCAGCACTTCATCCATAGAGGCCGACCAGTTGCTGTTGAACTGAAACTCGCCAAAAAATTTGTCCAGCGGCATGTTCACACCGGCGTTGAACAGCGCCTGACGCACCTCCAGATAAGCCGTGGCATTGTTGATCTTTTTGCCCTTGAGATCGGCGGCCTTTTGATAGAGCCCGCCTTTTTTGACATAAATGCATTCTTCGCCCAGCTTTTTGTGGTTGACCGTGAACGAGGCCAGCGGCAGCAGCTTCAAGCCCGCCATTTCTGCCTTGTGCAGGCTGTCTGGCCCCCAAAAGGCGAAATCCCCTGTGCCCGCCTTGAACCGCCGCAGGATTTCCTCGTTCACAAACGAGCCGCCGTATTTGCCTTTGGTGGTGTCGGCGTAGGAGCCGACATATTCCAGCTTCACCTCGATGCCGGTTTTTTTCTTCACGATGTCAAAGAGCGATTGCAGGGATTGGGTGAGGCTGTCTTTGCTCACACCGCTCATGTCCTTGGCGGTGCCGATGACCATTCTGTAGGTCTCGGCGCGGGCGGCCCCGCCCTGCGCCAGTGCGAGGGCGCAAGTCAGCCCCAGGGCGGTAAATCGTAATCGGACACTAGGCATGGTTGTATTTTAATAGGATGCCCGCTGAATGGCTCTCAATTTTTGCCTTAAGGGAGGTTTCCCTGGCC
>CAYJOG010000600.1:0-1941 GCA_964371695.1 uncultured bacterium | reverse complement strand
CAGATGCCCATTGGGGCATCTGGCCGAGCAAAGGCGATAGCGCCCGCATCCGAAAACCGGCGTTTTGAAAAAACGCCGGTTTTTGCCACGCCAAGGGGGCTTTGCCCCCGAAGGCGTTGGGTTTTAAAAGTCCACGAGGGACTTTTAAAACAGATTCAAGGGATTTCAACAATTCCGGCGGGGCCATGCCCCAAGGCTAGGGCCATCAAGCGGGTAAAAAAAGAAGAAAAAAAACCTGCTTGACAAAATAGTGAACACTATTCACAATAAGTTTCATGGTTCAGGCCCTGGAGAAATTAAGCCCCAAACGTCGGCAAAATCGCCTCGATCGCCGCGAACGGGTGCTCAGCACCGCCATGGACCTGCTGCGCAGCGATGGCCTGGAGGGCTTTTCGCTTCACAAGGTAGCCGACCGGCTGAATTACGCCGTGGCGGCCCTTTATCGTTACTTTCCCTCGCGCACCGCCCTGCTGGCCGAGCTGGAATCTCAGGCCATTGAGGTGTTCCGAGGCGAGTTGAACCAGGCCCAGTCTTTTGGCCAGGCCTGGACCGGGCCGGTGTCGGACCAGGGCCGGGCGCTGCTGCGGGTGCTGGCCATGGCCGAGGCGTTTGAGGCCATGGCTCACCGCTCACCGGGGCATTTTCTGCTGGTGAACCAGTTGGTCTCTGACCCCAAGGACGTGATGCCCGAAGAACAGTTCTCGGCCCTGCTGCCCAAGGCCACGGCCTTGTTTGTCGAAATCACCAGCGTGCTGGAAAACGCCGCCCGCGCGGAGGCGCTTTTGCCCGGCAATGCGCTGGAGCGGGCGGTGTTGTTCTGGTCGGCCCTGCACGGCCTGTTTCAGGTGAGAAAAATCATCTCCCGCCGCATGGCCCTTTTCCCCGAAGCCGCCCTGCGCCAGAGCCTGATGCAAACGCTGCTGCTGGGCTGGGGAGCCAGCCCCGAGGTGCTCGCTGAAGTGCTGGGCATTCTGGCCTCTGACCCATGGCGCTCCGGTTTCAACGCCCTGCCCTCTGTCACCTCTCTTGTTTCGGAACAAAAAACACACCCCATTAAGGAGGCAACACCATGAATACACTCGCTTATTTTTCTGCCGGGGCGGCCACATGGACGCTGATGGAATACACCCTGCACCGCTTTGTAGGGCACGAAAAAAAAGGAAGCGGCGCATTCGCCGAAAAGTTCCACGAAGAGCACATTCACCACCACGCCGAAAAGGATTATTTCTCGCCCGCCGAAGAAAAAATCAAGGCGTCGGTGCCCGTGGTGACTGGTGCCGCGGTGGTGGCATCGCTGCTGTTTGGCCCGCGCCGGGGCCTGGCCTATGCCGCTGGCCTCACCGGGGGCTACGCCGGTTATGAAGTGCTGCACCGCCGCCTGCACGTGGTGGAGCCCAAAAACGCCTATGCCCGCTGGGCGCGCAAACATCACTTCTCGCACCACTTCAACAGCCCCAAATCCAACCACGGCGTCACCAGCCCGGTGTGGGACATGCTTTTTGGCACCAATGAAAACATTGAGAAGGTGCGCGTGCCGGAACGCCACGCCATGGAATGGTTGCTGGACACAAACGGCGAAATCAAACCCCAGTTCGCCCAGGACTACGAACTGAAAAACCGCAAGAAAAAAGCCGGGACCAAGGCAGACGAAACCCAGGCCAAAGCCGACATGGAAGCCGCCCTGGCGGGTGTCGCGCCGGAGTAATTTTCAGGGCGGACAGGTTTCGCCTCACCCCATCAACAGGAGAAACGGCGGTGCCCCACACCGCCGTCATTCCTGCTTCGGGGGCTAAGCGCATTTTCGGAGTAGACGTGGACGAAATAAGAGCTTTTTTTGCCCTCTCCCTGAGGGAGAGGGCAGCCGAAGGTTGAGCGAAGCGAAACCCGAGGCGGGTGAGGGGGAATGAGAACTTTTGAAAAAAGTCTGATTCTTTCTGCCCC
>CAYJOG010000599.1:0-1949 GCA_964371695.1 uncultured bacterium | reverse complement strand
CCCTCTGCCTGGCCAAATCCGTAACCCTGCAAAAAAGCCCGCAGGTACATGCCCGTGCCCCCCACCACCACCGGCAGACTTTCCCGTTCCAGAATCTGCGGCACCAGCTTTTTGGCTTCACCCAGAAAAGCCCCCGCGCTGAAGGTTTCGTGGGCCTCCAGAAAATCCACCAGATGGTGTGTCAGCTTTGCCTGCTCTGCTGCCGTGGGTTTGGCGGTGCCCACGTCCAGCCCCCGGTAAACCTGACGGGAATCAGCGCTGAGGGCTTCCAGCGGCAGTTCCCCCGCCGCCTGCACCGCCGCCCAGGTTTTGCCGCTGGCGGTGGGGCCGGTGAGCAGCAGAAGTTTCTGCGCCGCCTCAGCCAAGGCGCACCTTCTGACTGGTGAATCCCCGGCGGCTGAGCTGGTGGGGCACGCTGTCGAAGCCGTGCTGTTTCAACCAGTGCTTCACAGCTTTTTCCAGTGTGCGGGTGCCGTGGCCGTGAATCACCACCACGGACTCATGCCCTGCGGCCCGGGCGTCGTCCAGAAATTTTTCGAGGTTTTTCAGAGCTTCTTCCACCCTCATGCCGTGCAGGTCCAGCATGGTGTCCACCGCCGCAGGCAGCAGGGCGGCGTGTTGCACAGCCGCCGGGGCCGGCGGCCCGGCCTGGGCGCGCCTGCGGCTCAGGATGGCCGCAGCGCCCACCTCCAGCCGCAAACCACCCCGCAGCAACACCAGCTTCTCTCCCTTTTCTTCCAGCACTTCCCAGAATCCGGGCATGCCCTGCACCGTCACGATGTCGCGCCCTTCGCTCACGCGCCCTTTTTATCATATTTGCGGAACATTCTTGTGCCGGTTTTTTAACCTTTGTGTTAGCTTTGAAGCATGGCTCTGACCGAGCAGGTTCCAATACCGGATTCAAAAACTTCTCCAGCGATATCGATTCCAATTCCAGGTAGCGGGAATTGGAATCTTTTATTTGGCCTTGCCGTTCGTCGTGAACGGCTGCGGCCCGGCGCGGCGCAGGCAAAGCCTGCTTGCGCCGCAAACATCGGCGGCCCACAAGGTTGTTCCATAAGTTCTCCTGAACTTTTGGAATCGCCGCCTTCGGGGGCCAAGCCCCCTCGGCGGCCTTCACACGACATCCTGTCGCGTGGGGCCTTGATGTTCGGGTCGAATTCATCCATGAATTCATACCAATTCTCTTCTCCCCTTCCTGGTTCCATCATTAATTCCTGGCTGTCGCCCCCTCCGGCGGATTCCTGTCGTCTTGGATTAGAATTGGCATGACAGCCTGCAACCTGGCCTGTGTTTTTTGTGACCAGCGCACCGGGCCGCTGATGCAGCGCCTGGGCCGTGACCTGACCTTGTTTGGCGGCGGCGAGCCACTCCTGCATCCCGAACTGTTCCAATGGATGGAACAAAAAAAATCCAGCGGCCAGAAACTGATTCTGGAAACCAACGGCCTGCTGCTGGCTTATGGCCGCAACGTGCAGCAACTCAAACCCCTGCTGCCCCTGGACCTGCGCCTGCTGCTGCCCGCCGCCGCCATGGAAAGTTTCGAGGCGCTCACCCAGCGCCCCGGTGTTTTTGACATCTGGCTAAAGGCGGCCCGGAACCTTCAGCGTCACGCCGTCCCTTATTCCCTCACCCTGCCGCTGCTGGCCAGCCACGATCAACATCTGCATCAACTGGCGGATTTTCTGCGCACCCACGCCCTGCACCCGCAGGGCGTGGTGTTGTCTCTGAAGACGGGTGAGCCGACGGCCGTGGCGCAAAAAGCATTGGACCTACAGGCCCAACTGTTACCCCAGGACATCCCTGTGCGATTTCACGAAGACACCCCCCTGCCCCCCTGTGTTTTTGAAAAACCGGAACAGGCGCTGTTGCTTTCCGTGACACAGGGCGGCGGCGCGGCAGAGAGCCGGGGCGCGAAGCATCACCACTGCCTGGACTGTGTGCTGGAC
>CAYJOG010000598.1:0-1952 GCA_964371695.1 uncultured bacterium | reverse complement strand
CTGCGCCCCCAACAAGATGCCCATTGCTGTCAGGCTTGTCTGAGTAGCGGCGCCGCCCCCGTCGCCGCCAAGAGCAGAAACCCCTGATTTTGTTTTGGTTTTTGCGCGGTGTGGACACCGCGCCTACTCCTTAGATTTTTTCTGGTGGGGCGAGTAGCCACGGGCGACGCCCCCGTCGCCGTGAAAGTCGCTCCATCACTCTTCCACTGTGCGGTAAATCACAAAAAGGGTAAAAACTTCGGCGGCAAGTTGCCGAATACAACTGTACGGGAATTGTGACAAAGACATCAGTGGCGTGGCGCAGCGAATAGCCAGGACGCCATGCAAGATTCCGTCAGGAGGCTCTCATGCAGAGCAAACAGCTCATCTGTGGTCTGTTCGCGCCCCCGCGCATCCACAAAAACCATTTGTGGCTCATTCTGGCGGCGGCCCTGTTCGCCGGTTGCGGCGGGGGGGGCAAAAAAGGCGCGCCCCTCAGCGGCCCGGCGGTTCCCGCCCAGCCAGCCCTGGCCGCCGGCGCGTCGGACACATCGGCCTCCACCCCACTGGCGGCAGAGGCCCCCACCGCTGGTGAGTTGCAACTGGAAAACACCCGCGTGGTGAACGACGCCGTGTATGGCCCGGTGGTGTCGGGTCAGGTGTGGGTGAGTCTGCCCCAGACCACTGGGCGCGCCGCCAGCGCCGAGTCTCTGGCCCAGGCCCACGGCCTGAAGGTGATTGCTGCGTTCCCCGAACTGGGCGTGGCGGTGCTGGACACCGCGGGCGCGACGCCGGGTGAACTGGCGGCCAAACTGTCGGCGGCGGGTGTGGAGGCGGCCCCCAATGCCGTGATGGGTCTCTCTGGCGTGTTCAATGACCCGGCCTTTTCCGCCGCAGACGGTCAGGATCGACAGGCTCTGGAGCAGATTCAGGCCTGGCCCTGGCTGGAGGAAAACAACCACGCCGCGCTGTCGCCCACCATCACCCTGCTGGACACCGGCGTGATGGCGACCCACCCGGAGCTTTCGGGCCGTGTGCTGGCTGGGCCGTCGTTTGTGGATAAAACCCCCACCGGCCAAGACGAAAACGGCCACGGCACCGCCATGGCGGGCCTGCTGGCGGGCGGCGCAGACAACGGCCTGGGGGCCTCTGGCGTGTGCCCCGGCTGCCGGGTGCAGAGCTTGCGGGTGTGCAACGCCAAAGGAGAATGCCCGGTGTCGGCCATTGTCTCGGCGCTGGTGTGGGCGGCGGCTGACAAAAAAGCCCAGGTGATCCATCTGCCGCTGAACATCCGCCCCAAGGACACCCTCACCCGCCGCCTGATTGAAAACGCCACCACGCTTTTGCAGCAGCGGGGTTTGGTGGTGGTCACGAGCGCGGGCAACGAGGGCAAGGACGCCACGGGTGTGTTGCCCGTGGGGCTGAAAGGCGTGCTGGCCGTGGGGGCCGTGGACATGAACGACGCGATCGCCCCCGCCAGCAATTTTGGCCCGCAGGTGGCGCTTTTCGCCCCCGGCGAGGCCCTGACAGGTCTGGACGGGGCGGGGGGTTTCCGGCGCATTTCGGGCACCAGCGGGGCCAGCGCCCTGGCGGCGGGCAGCCTGACGCTGCTGATGGCCGCCGTGCCGGGGCTTTCTGTTGAAAACGCCCTTGCCGCCTTCAAAGCCACCGGCACACCCGTGGCGGGCCAGACCGGGAGCCGCCTGAACCTGAAGGCCGCCCGCGATTTTCTGGGTAACCAGAACATTCCTCCCGCCGTGGGGGTGGACCTCACCGGCGCCACTTCCGCCACCGGCACGCTCAGGATTGTGGTGAGTGTGCGCCACCCCGCCGCCGACGGCGTGGACCTCGTGATCCACCACGGCCTCAAGGGCCAGACCGCCACACAGGTCATCCGCCGCCTTGAAAAAGGCAAACAGCAGGGAGACTTCACCCTCACCGTGGCCACACCCAAAAACGGCACGCTGCTGGTG
>CAYJOG010000597.1:0-1953 GCA_964371695.1 uncultured bacterium | reverse complement strand
GTGTTGAGAAAGTCCCTCCTGGACTTTCTCAACCCATTTTGCTCAAGCAAGGCTCTCGCAAAATGGCGCTTTTGCAGGGGTTTTTGGAACCCCTGCAAGCGGTAAAATCCATCCATGGATTTTCAGGGTGTTTATCAACACCCTCCTTTATAACGCAACGGCACAGGGAGACCACTGTGTTAGCATTCCATCGCTGGCACGCCAGCGGAGGCCCCCATGACCACACCCCCCTTCGGAAGACTCGTCACGGCCCTGATCACGGTGTTTGACCACGAAGGCGGCGTGGACCTGAACGCCACCCTCAAGATGGCCAAACACTGCCTCAAAACCGGCTCGGACGCCCTGGTGCTGGCGGGCACCACCGGCGAAAGCCCCACCCTCACCTTTGAAGAAGAGGAACGTTTGTTCGCCTTTTTGCGCAAAAGCCTGCCGGGGGCCACGCTGATTGCGGGCACCGGCAGCAACGACACCGCCGCCGCCGTGGAGCATTCCCTGGCAGCCCGCAAACTGGGCATGGACGGCCTGCTGCTGGTGAACCCCTATTACAACCGCCCCCAGC
The DNA here is from genome assembly GCA_964371695.1 of uncultured bacterium. GTDB lineage: Bacteria > CAYJOG01 > CAYJOG01 > CAYJOG01 > CAYJOG01 > CAYJOG01. The sequence goes on along the minus strand of CAYJOG010000597.1, from coordinate 1,394 downwards.
AACAGGGCCTGCTGGAGCATTTCGCCTGCGTCGTGAACACCGCCCGGCTGCCCGCGCTGCTCTACAACATTCCGGGCCGCTCCGCCGGAGAAATAGACACCCCCACCCTGCTCAAGCTGGCCAAAAACCGCTACATCGTGGGGGTGAAGGAATGCAGCGGCAAGCTGGGGCGGCTCATCACGCTGGCGAACGAAGCCCCCGGCTTTGCGGTTTACAGCGGCGATGACGGCGCGGTGCTGCCCATGATGGCCGCGGGTGCGGTGGGGCTGGTGGGCGTGGCCAGTCACGTGGTGGGGCGACCCATGAAGCGCGGCATCGAGGCCATGGCGGGCGGCCACCTGCACCTGGCGCAAAAGGCCCTTTTTCCGCTCAACCCGTTTTTTGAAGCACTGTATGCCGAGGTGAACCCGGTGGGCATCAAGGCGGCGCTGGAACACCTGGGCCTTTGCGCTGGCCGCGTGCGCCTGCCGCTGGTGGCGGCCAGCGAGGCCACCCGCAAGGCCATCGCCAAAGAACTCACCCATCTTGGGCTGAAACCCCTCAAAAAATAAACCCATGACCACTGCCCCCGACAAAACCGACATCGCCCAGGCCCTGGCGCAGGTGGTGGCCGGTTGTCAGCGGTGCGGACTGCACAGGGGCCGCAAACAGGCGGTGTTTGGCGTGGGCGACCTCAACAGCCCGCTGCTGTTCATCGGCGAGGCCCCCGGCGCGGATGAAGACGAACAGGGTGAGCCGTTTGTGGGCCGCAGCGGCCAGTTCCTCACCAAGCTCATCGAAAAAATGGGCCTGACGCGAGCGGACGTTTACATCGCCAACGTCGTCAAGTGCCGCCCCCCCGCCAACCGCGATCCTTCCCCCGCCGAACTGGAACACTGCTCGGAATACCTGCTCAGCCAGATCAGCCTCATCAACCCCAGAATCATCGCCACGCTGGGGCGCTTCAGTCTGGCGGCCATGCTGGGCGAGGGGCAGAAGATCAGCCAGATGCACGGCAAAATCATCCGCCAGGAAGACAGGCTGTTCATGCCCATGTATCACCCGGCCTACGCGCTGCGCAACCCCCAGGGCAAAGACGAAATGGTGCAGGACTTTTCCAAACTGCGGGCGCTGCTGAAAAAACTGGAACTGTATCCGGGCAAGATTGGCTGACAGAAGGCCGCAAAGAGGCGCAGGCTCAGAAAGTGATCTGAAAATGCCCTCTCCCCGAGGGAGAGGGCAGCCGAGGGTTGAGCGAAGCGAAACCCAAGGCGGGTGAGGGGGAACGGCTGGCTTACCAAAAACCCTTGTTTCGGCGGGTGTTTTCTTTCCCCCTCACCCGGACACGGCGTGGTTTTTACTCAGCCGGGTGCCGCCCTCACCCGGGGGGGGGGGGGCGTTGTTCGCCGCCCGCC
>CAYJOG010000596.1:0-1957 GCA_964371695.1 uncultured bacterium | reverse complement strand
CCCCACCCCCCCCCCCCCCCCCCCCCCCCCCCCCCCCCCCCCCCCCCCCCCCCCAATAAAAAAAGACGGAAAAAAGGGGGAAAAAGAAGAGGGTTTCAGGGCTTTTTCCTGATCTGCGCGCCGGTTTTGGCGGATTGATTCACCAACCAACTGGCCAGGGCGTGATGCCCCCCTAACAGTGCCCAGTCCAGGGGTGTGTTGCCGCTGGCGTCTGCGGCGTTCAGGTCTGCCCCATGCTGTTTCAGCAGCACCGCCACTTCCATCAGTCCCTGGCCGCTCACAAGATGCAGGGGCGTCACGTCTTCCACCGCCAGTTGGGTGGGCGAAACTTTTTGTGAAAGCAGAAACTCTGTCATGGCGGCGTCCCGCACCCAGTGCAGGGGATTGGTGCCTTTGGGGCCTTGCAGTTCTTTCAGCGAAAGGGTGGTGGCTTTTTCTTTCACCAGCGCCAGATTGCCCAGCGACACTTCAATGAAAAAATCCGTTCCCGCGCCGTTGCGGCGCAGCAGTTCCGCCGCCTGCTGGTGACCTTTTACAGCGGCCAGATGCAGGGGTGTGATGCCGTATTGATCTTTGGCGTTCACCGGCGCGCCTTTTTCCAGCAGCAGTTTCAGCATTTCGAGGTCTCCCTTGGAGGCCGCCAGATGCACCCCCGTCAGGCCCTGGTCATCGCGCACCGACACGGCCACACCGGCCTCCAGCAGTTCCTGCACGCTCAGCCGGTCACCGGCCAGCACGGCTTCCAGCAGTTGCTGGGCCTGTGTAATGCTGGCGGGGTCAGGTGTTTTGGGTGAAGTTTTTTTGGAAGGTTTTTCCGCTTTTGGAGGATCGGTGTCGGGGCTTGAGGGGGGAGGCGGTGAATCCGCTGGCGCAGGTGTTGAAACCGCCGCTGAGGTCTCAGGGGTTTGAGAAGGGGGCGGCGTTGGAGAAACAGTTGAGGAGGGGGCAGGGGGCGGCGCCACGCCGGGAGTCAGTGCCCGTGGGGGCGAGAGGTCTGCCGAGGCCGAATGGGTGCTCACCGTTTTGGCGGCCAGAAAAGTGGTCACTTCGCTGCCTGCCATCAGCTCGGCAAGGTCCAGCGCCGTGCGGCCCGACTGGTTGAGGAGGCCCGCATCGGCCCCGGTGTTCAGCAGGGTTTTGATGACGCCCAGGCGGTTGTTCAGCGCCGCCAGATGCAGGGGCGTGTCCATGGCCTGTGTGGTGGCGTTGGGGTCTGCGCCCGCCGCCAGCAGGGCCTGGGCAATGAGCGCCGAAGGGGCCAGATGCAGGGGCGTGAGGCCCCGGTTGTCTCCCAGCTTGGGGTTGGCTCCGGCGCGCAACAGCACGCGCACCATGTCCAGCCGCGCCGCCGCCGCGGCCAGGTGCAGGGCGGTCTGGCCGCCCACGGCGTTGTTGCCGTGGTCCAGGGTTTCGCGGGAGCCGGAAAGCAGGGTGTTCAGCGCGGCCATGTCCTGTTGCAGCACGGCGTTGTGTAGGGGGCTGGTGGTGGTGGGCACCGGGAAATGCTGGGGGGTGTTTTGGGGCGGCACGGGAGGGGCTTCCACCCTGTCGGCTGCTTTTGGCGTTTTGGGCAACCGGGGAGGTTGTGGTTTATGGCCGGGTGTGAGGGGTTCCAGCAGGTGGGTGTGTTTCATCTGACGGGCCACTTCGCGGGGGGTGCGGCCCCACTGGTCATGGGCAGTGAGGTCGGCCCCTTTTTTCAGCAACAGATGCACCACTTCTTCGTTTCCCCCTGCCGCCGCCAAGTGCAGCGCCGTGGCGCCATAACCATCCCGCCAGCGCAGGTTGTGTGGGGCGTCCAGCAATATATGGGTGAGGGAGATGTTGCCCTGTGCGGCAGCCAAATGAAGCGGCAGCGCGCCATTCAGGCAAGGCGACAGACTGTCGGCCTTGCCTTGCAGCAGCAGGGGCAGCAGGGCGCTGCGCCCCATGGCCACGGCCACGCACAGGGGTGTGT
>CAYJOG010000595.1:0-1965 GCA_964371695.1 uncultured bacterium | reverse complement strand
CCCCCCACCGGCGCTTTGCGCCCAGCCGCTGCGCCGGGGGCTGGTGCGCCGCGCCCCGCGCCCCAGGCCGCTCAGCCCGCCGCCGGTGGGCAACCACCCAACGGTCAGCCACCCAATGGGGGTCAGCCCGCCGCCAAAGCCGGGGCCACGCCCCCGGCGGCTCCCCCTGCTGTCGGCGCCAAAGCCGCCCCCAGCTCGCTGGAGGCCGCCACCGCCATGCTGGATCGCCGCAACGACGGTTACAGTTGGGAGGGCAGGGGCCTTCCCCCCAAACTCCGGCCCCTCAAAAAACGCCTGGGCGACATTCTGGTGGACGCGGGTTATCTCACCGCAGCGCAATTAAACGAGGCCATCGAACTGCAAAAAGCCAGGGGCGGGGTGTTCCTGGGCAAGTTGCTTGAAGACGAAGGTCTGGTGACGCAGGAGAACATCACCGAGGCCATCGGCCTGCAGATGGGTGTGCCTTTTGTGGACATCACCCGCATCACGCCCGAACCCGAACTGGTCAAAAAGGTGCCCCGCGGCATTTGCCAGCAAAAAAAGCTGCTGCCCCTTGAGGTGCGCGAGGGCAAGTTGCTGCTGGCCATGGTCAACCCCATGAACATCCTGGCCATTGACGACGTGGAGATGCTCACCAAAACCCGCGTGGTGCCGCTGATTGCGGTGGAAAACCGCCTGAACGAGGCCATCGCTCGCGCCTTCCAGAAAAAGCTCGACGCCGACCAGCTCATCAGCGACCTCACCAACAACATGGAGGAAACCTCTACCGCCGAGGTGGAGGGTGATGAAGAAATCGGCGTAGACCAGTTACGCGCGATGGGCGAGGAAAGCCCCATCATCAAGTTCGGCAACGCCGTGCTCATGCAGGCCATCAAGAGCGGCTCCAGCGATATTCACGTGGAACCCCTGAAACTGCACACACGCATCCGCTACCGGCAAGACGGCGTGCTGGCCGAGACCATGCAGATTCCCCGCAAGCTGCACGGCGCGCTGGTGAGCCGCTTCAAGATCATGGCCAAGCTGGACATCGCCGAGCGCCGCCTGCCCCAGGATGGCCGCATTTCGCTGCGCATTGACGGCAAACCTTATGACCTGCGCGTGGCCACCGTGCCCACCATGTTCGGCGAAAAAGTCACCATGCGCGTGCTCGACAAAAGCAACGTCATGGTCACCATCGATCGCCTGGGTTTCAGCGAAGAAAACTACACCCGCTGGATGGACATCATCGAAAAACCCTACGGCATCATTCTGGTGTCCGGGCCAACGGGCAGCGGCAAAACCACCACGCTCTATGCCGCGCTCAACTACCTCAACAGCGTTGATGTGAACATCACCACGGTGGAAGACCCCATCGAATACCAGTTGTCGGGCATTACCCAGGCCGAGGTGAACGTGAAGGCCGACATGACCTTTGCCAAGGCCCTGCGTGCCATGTTGCGGCAAGACCCGGACATCATTCTGGTGGGCGAAATCCGCGATACCGAAACCGCCAAAATCGCCGTGGAGGCCGCGCTCACGGGTCACCTTGTGCTGGGCACCATCCACGCGAATGACAGCGCCGCCACGGTCACGCGCCTGTTCCACATGGGCATCGAGCCGTTTCTGGTGTCCAGCTCGCTTATCGGCGTGCTGGCTCAGCGGCTCATCCGCCGCATTTGCGCCGAGTGCAAGGAAGCCTACGAACCCAATCCCACCAGCCTCGAGCGCCTGGGCATCCGCCCGGTGCCGGGGCTGAAGCTTTACCGGGGCAAGGGCTGCGACACCTGCAACGGCACGGGTTACAAGGGCCGCATGGGCGTACACGAGTTCATGATGGTCAACGACGCCATCCGCCGCGAAATCGTCAGCCGGGGCAGCGCCGTGGGCATCAAGCGCATCGCCACCGAGCAGGGCATGAGCACCCTGGCCAAAGACGGCATCCGCAAGGTGCTGGAACGCAAAACCACCATCGAAGAAGCCCTGCGC
>CAYJOG010000594.1:0-1967 GCA_964371695.1 uncultured bacterium | reverse complement strand
AAACCGGCTCATCGCTCAGGGTTAATGTTGTTTCGATTGAAAATTTGTATCAGAAAAAGTCCTCGAACACTTCTGCCGTCATTCCCGCGAAAGCGGGAATCCAGTAGAACATGGACAAAAAACATTTTTCTGGTGGGGCAGGCGTCTCGCCTGCCTTTTATATGAACGCAGGCAAGACCACAGGCGGGGACGCCTGTGGCTACTCGCGCCACCAGAGCTGGTTTTTTCTTGTGTTTTTGACTGGATTCCCGCTTTCGCGGGAATGACGGCAGCCAGGGTGGGGCTTTCGGGCCGTGTCTGACTCACCAATTCCGAAAATGCTCTAAACCCGCCCGCCCACCTGGGCGGTGTCCAGCGGCACGGGGCCACTCAGGCTTTCGGCTTTGGAGAAGTCATAAAAACCATCGCAGGCCACGGCATAGAGGCAGTCCTGGCAGGTTTCGGTCTTGTGCCGCGTGACTTCCAGAAACCCGGCCAGGTTTACCTCCTGCTCGCTCACAAACACCATGGTGCGGGCCGCCTTGGCCACGTCGCCAGAAAGGTGCTGTTCGTGGCCCTTCAAAAAACAAAAGGGCAGGTTGATGACCTGAATGTTCATTTGTTCGCCAAACTCATCCAGTGCGGCGGCGACATGTCGGGCGGCCTGTGCCGGGTCGGGCACGTCTTTGGGATTGGCCCGGCCAAAGGGCGTGACGAATTGCAGGTTCACCCGCCGCACGCCCAGGTCGGCCACAAAGGCGATGTAGTCCCGCACGATGGGGGCGTTGTGGGCCGTGAGGGTGAAGTTCACGCCAAAGGACACCAGCGTGTCGCCACCCAGTTTCAGCATATTGCGGATGCCTGCGAGGCTTTGGGCGTAGCTGCCGGGGGCCTGGGTCTGGTGTTCGTGATAGTCGGCGGTGTGGCCGTGAAAACTGATGAGCAGTTCGGTGAGGCCGCTCGCGAGCACCTTGCGGGCGGTTTCTTCATAGGCCAGCAGGCGGCCGTTGGTGGTGAGGTTGATCTTGTCATAACCCGTTTGCCGGGCGTGTCGGATGACCTTGAGAAAATGGGGATAAAGCGTGGGTTCGCCCCCGTCAAAGTCCACCAGCCTTATGCCCTTCTGGTAATGGGTTGTGAGCAGTGAAAGGTAATGGCTCAGGTCGGCATGGCCCTTGAAACGGTTGCCCGTGGCGCAGAAGGTGCATTGGTTGTTGCACACATAGGTGAGGTTGAGAATGATTTTTTCGGGCTTCAGGCTGCGTTTTTTGAGTTGGAACAGCCGCAGGGCGCGGGACAGTTCCGGGGCGGAAAAATGTTGTGTGTCCACCAGCCCCGGCGTGTGAAACCAGGGCTGGAAATCGTCCACGGGTTCCTGCATCAGCAATCCCTGCTGTCGCATCTCGGCAAAAAACCGGCTGCCGGGCAGGGGGGTGGCCACCTGCATGGCCGGGTCTGCGCCATAACGCTGTTTGAGCGCCATGGCTTCGTCGAATGTTTGATTGATCTGGCGGGGTGTCTCTGTGGCGTGGCCCACCATGTAATGCACCAGCAGGGGCAGGTTGTCTTCGTGGCACCACCGGGCCACCTGTTCGATTTTGCCTTGGGGCAGGCGTTTGTGAATCAGCCCTTCGCGCACGTCGGGCGACGCGCTTTCGGCGCTGACCGACAGGCGCGGGCAACGCGCAGACAGGCGGCGCACGTGCTCCCGCGTCAGGCGGTCGGCCCGCAGGCCATTGGGAAAACTCAACTGGATCCCCAGGGACTCCGCAATGTCCAGAAGCTGCTCAAAGTGGGCCGGTTGGCCGTTGGCCAGTTCATCCAGCACCACCAGCCGCTCCAGGCCCACGGCATTCTGAACGTTTTTCCAGTAGGCAGCGGCTTCGTTCAGGTCAAAAGGCCGGAAGCTTTTTTTGTCGCCCGCCGGGTTGCTGGTGCAGAAGGAACAACTGTAGACACAGCCCCGGCTGGTGTGGGTGGCCAGGGTG
>CAYJOG010000593.1:0-1977 GCA_964371695.1 uncultured bacterium | reverse complement strand
TTTTGGCCCGTAAAAAGTCGTTGCCCAGGCGGGTGTAGAGATAACCCTGGGCGTCAAAATGTTCCTTGCTGCCCGCCGTGGGCACCGTCACCCGCAGATACGGCTCGCCGGTTTCTTCATAAATGGTGGTGATGTTGTCGCCCCCCTGCTCGGTGATTTCGATGGCCTGCGTCACCTTGGGCAGACCCCAGATGTTGTTGCCCCGCAGGCGGTTTTCTTCGCTGGTCACCGGCATGGAGAACACGTAATAACCAAACTCCTTGAAGGCGTCGCTGATCATGGGCAGCACCGGCACGTTGATGAGGGGGTCCACCATCACCGGAATCGTCATGGCCACTTCGTGATAAGGCGGCACGTTCATCACCGAGCGATAGGCGTAACACGAGAACACCACCAGCGAACGGTCCAGCGTCATGCGCACGGGCAACATTTTGGGGTGGGGCATGAGCGCGTGGGCGGCGTCGTAGTCGCAGTGGTAAATCGCCATGGCGCAGGTGACGTTGTTGTAAAAAGTGGGGAAGGAATAATTTTTGCTGATTTTTTCGTTGAGCCGGATGGGCGCGGGGGCGTGACGCAATTTGAACCGCTGGAAAAACGGATGGGTGAATTCGTCTTCGTTGTGCAGCAGGCCGGTGGGAATGCTGAAGGTGGGTTTCATGACGTTCTCCTTGTCAGGGTGTGCTGGCGCAGGATAGAGCATAGACAGATTTGACCTGAATTCCCCGCCAAGGTTGGTTGCATCCGTGGCCAGAGGCCAGGATGGCCGTTTCCGCCGCCAGTTCAGAGCGGTCGGTGCCCACCCAAAGCGTTCTTTGAATCCAAACACCCCGCAAACAAGTCAGATTTTTTGGGCTGGGCTGAACCGTGCGGCGCTGTTTGTAAGGTTTCACGGATGAAACCGACAAACCAAACAAAGAGCATGGGGGGTAAAATGATGGGCGGTCAATAATCAAACATCTTTTCAACTGCTTGGGCTAAGAGTTATGCCAAATGGGGGAGAGGGAAATATGGAGGCAGAATAGTATCTTGGTTCTGACATGTCCGCGCCGCCAGCCCATCCGTCACCTTTTGCCGAGACACCGGCGGGGGTGTGTGCGGCGCTGGCCACGGACACCACCCACGGCCTGACACCGGATGAAGCCGCCCGCCGCCTGGCTCAACACGGCCCCAACCGTCTGCCCCAGGCCAGGGGGCCGGGGGCACTGCTGCGTTTTCTCGCGCAGATCAAGGAACCCCTCATGCTGGTGCTGCTGGTGGCCGCCGGTGTGGCCTGGGTGGTGGAAGGCCCCCTGGACGGCGGCGTGATTCTGGGGGTGGTGCTGTTCAACGCCCTGGTGGGTTTTCTGCAGGAGGGCAAGGCCCACGCCGCCCTGCGGGCGCTGTCGGTGGCCCTGCCCTCCAACGCCACGGTGGTGCGCGGCGGTGTGCGCCAAACGGTGGCGGCAGCGGACATCGTGCCCGGCGACGTGCTGGTGCTGGTGCAGGGCGATCGGGTGCCCGCCGATCTGCGCCTGTTGCAGGTGAATCATTTTTGTGTGGACGAAAGCGCGCTCACCGGTGAGTCGGAACCTTCCTCCAAACACACCAGTCCCCTGCCTGCCGCCACTGCGCTGGCCGACCGCGAGAACATGGCCTTTGCCGGGGCGTTCGTCACCCGTGGCGACGCCCTGGGCATATCCACCGCCACGGGGGCCGACACCGAGATGGGGCGCATCAGCCAGTTGCTGGGAGAAACCACCGCCCACGCCACGCCCCTCACGCGTCAGGTGGCCGCCCTGAGCAACGTGCTGATGGTGGTGATTCTGCTCTTGTCCGCCGTGACGTTTGCCCTGGGGTTCTTCAGGGGCAAACCGGCGGGCGAAATGTTCCTCACCGCCGTGGCCATGGCGGTGGGGTCCATTCCAGAGGGCCTGCCCGCCGCCTTTACCGTGGCCCTGGCGGTGGGGGTGTCGCGCATGGCGCGGCGCGGGGCCATCA
>CAYJOG010000592.1:0-1978 GCA_964371695.1 uncultured bacterium | reverse complement strand
AGACAATGGGTTTTTCCAAAGTTTGCGTTCCTGAAGTAATGCTGTCTTCCGGCTGGGGCGCTCCTGCGCAGCCATGGCCGCACACAGTGCGGCCTGGGGTGGCCCAACCTGTGGAAACCGCAGGGCGGAAAGACAAGCGAACATTTTCTGTAGTAGCCACGGGCGTCTCGCCTGTGGCATAAAAACAAAGGTCAAAACACCTTTTGGTTTTTACTGGATTCCCGCTTACGCGGGAATGACGGCAGGAAGTGTTTTTTTCTTCGCTGTTCTTCAGCGCGAAGCGCCGACTTCTGGATAACCACCATGAAAGCCCCATGCCATCCTTGGCGGCGGGATCCAGGGCATCCATCCTTGGATGCCCGTTCGGCGGGCCAGACCACCAATGTGCTCTGGCAGAACTCCGCCTCACCCCCCAGTGGGGGGTTTGGGGGGCAAAGCCCCCAAGCACATCTCTAAAAGCAAGTTGGGGCATCTTGGTGATTATCCCTTGTTCTCTCCGTCCGCAGCGGGGACCTCTTGCGGCATCGCCACGGCGGGCGGGTCTTCCGGTGGCGGGTCTTCTTTTTCGGGCGCTGCCGCCACCACCACACGGGCGGGGCGCAGCAGGCGGTCTGCCCAGCGATAACCCTTGGCCACCACCGAGGTGACGGTGCCGGGGGGTTTTCCCTCGGTGGCGGCCTCGGTGGCCACACCTTCGTGGGACATGGGGTCCACGGCCTCACCGGGTGCGGGACAAAGCACCTCCACCCCCAGATTTTCCAGCACCAGACGCAACTGGTGGTGAATCATGCTCACGCCCTGGGCCACCTGCACCGGGTCCTGATCCTTGAACATCAGGCTGGCTTCGATGCCGTCCATCACCTGAAAAAAAGAAGTCAGCACCTCGGCCTGGGTGTTTTTGCGCACGTCCTCCAGCTCTTTGACTTTGCGGCGGCGGAAGTTCTCCATGTCCGCCGTGAGGTATTTGAGCTGCGTGGTCAGTTCGGCCACGCGGGCGCGGGCTTCTCCCAGTTCCTGGTGCATTTCCTGGGGGGTGGGGTGGTGTTCCACCTCCACCGGCGGCGCGTGAGACGGGGCGTGCGCGGGCGGCGCTGCGGCCCTTGGCCCGGCAGAGGTTGGCTCAGGTTTGTCCGCGCCGCTGCCCGGCGGGGTCCAGATCACCTTGCTCATGGGTTCAGTCCTTCACTTCGGTGAAATCGGCGTCGATCACGTCGTCACCACCACCCGCGCCATTGCCGCTGTGGCCGCCACCGGCCTGCTGGCCACCACCACCGGGGCTGCTCTCTGCCCCTGGCTGGGCGCTGGCCTGATACAGGGCCTGCCCCAGCTTGAAGCTGGCCTGACGCAGGTTTTCCACGGCGCTTTTCAGGGCGGCCAAGTCTTCGCCGGTTTGCAGGTCTTTCACCTTTTTGATGGCGTCTTCGATGGCGGGGATTTCACCGGCGGGCAGTTTGTCGCGGTGTTCGGCCAAAAGTTTTTCGACCTTGTACACCTCGCTGTCGGCCTCGTTGCGGGTTTCGACTTCTTCGCGTTTGCGTTTGTCTTCTTCTTCGTGAGATTTGGCGTCGCCCACCATGCGCTCGATTTCGTCTTTGGTGAGGTTGGTGGAACTGGTGATGGTGATGGTCTGCTCTTTGCCCGTGCCCCGGTCTTTGGCGCTCACGCTCACAATGCCGTTGGCGTCGAGGTCAAAGGTCACTTCAATCTGGGGCACGCCACGGGGCGCCGGGGGAATGCCGGAAAGCTGGAACTTGCCCAGCGTCACGTTGTCCCGCGCCATTTCGCGCTCGCCCTGCAACACGTGAATGTCCACGGCGGTCTGGCCATCGGCGGCGGTAGAAAACACCTCGCTCTTGCGGGTGGGGATGGTGGTGTTGCGCTCGATGAGCTTGGTAAACACGCTGCCCAGTGTTTCGATGCCCAGCGAGAGAGGCGTCACGTCCAGAAGCAGCACGTCCTTGACCTCGCCCCCCAGCAC
>CAYJOG010000591.1:0-1982 GCA_964371695.1 uncultured bacterium | reverse complement strand
GGCCCGGTGTGGTTGGTCTAAAGGTTCGAATGCCCATGATTTATGTCTCCGAAAGCTCGCTGATGCGTTGCCCCGCCGCAAGCGTGACGTAGGCTTTTTTCCAGTCTGGCCGTTTGCCCGCAAAGCGGCCAAAGCGGCGTTTTTTTCCTTTGAGGTTCAGCAGGCGCACCTGGGTCACGTTCACGCTGAAGGCCTGTTCAATGGCCTGCTTCACGCTGAACTTGGTGGCTTCGGGATGAACCTTGAACACATACACACCCTTGTCCATGGCGTTGAAGGTTTTGTCCGACACCACCGGGCGAATCACCACATCAAACAGATGCATGGCGCGCCTCCTTTCGGGGTCCCTTGACGAGACCTTCCAGATCACTTTTCGCCACCACCACGCGGCGGCTCGCCAGCAGCAGCTTGGGGTCCAACCGGCCGGTGGCCATCAGCCCCACACCCTTGAGGTTAAGAAAAGCGCGGTTTTCATCGGCGCCGGGATCCTTCACCAGCACATACACGTTCTTGGTCTGGGTGACACCCAAACCGGCAAGCCACGCCTGAGCGTCTTTGGTTTTCGCGGGTTGTGTCACCGCGTCCACCACCAGCAGCCGGCCCGATTCAGCCAGTTCTGCGAAAAGCAGCACCACAGCGCTTTGTTTCTTGGCGCGGGTGAGCTCCACCAGATAGATTTTTTCGTTGAGGGGGCCGAACACCACACCGCCATGCCGCCAGTGGGGCGCACGAATGGACCCCTGACGGGCGCGGCCGGTGCCTTTTTGTTTCCAGGGTTTTCTGCCGCCGCCGCTCACTTCGTTGCGACGCTTGGTGTTTGCCCCAGAAACGCGGCTGTTGGTGCGCGAGGCTTCAAAATATTCCCGCAGCACTTCGGGCTTGGCCTTGACTTCGGGAATCTCCACTTCCCCCGCCGCCTTGGCTCCGCTTGAGAGAACCGCCACTTTCATTTGGACACCTCCGCTGCGCGTTTGTGCAACTGCACAAAACCTTTTTCAGGCCCAGGCACAGCGCCCTTGATCAGAATCAGATCGTCTTCGGGCAGAATCCGCACCACTTGCAGGTTCTTGATGGTGCGCCGCTGGTTGCCGTGCTGACCCGGCTTGCGGGTGCCCGGAAAAGTGCGGCCCGCATCGGTCGCGCCGCCAGAAGCTGGCTTGCGGTGGTTTTTGCTCTGGCCGTGGCTCATGTTGGACCCATAAAAACCCCAGCGCTTGACACCGCCGGTGAACCCGCGGCCAATGGTGTTGGCCACCACGTCCACACGGGTTCCTGCTTCAAAGGTTTCTACGGTCAGTTCCTGACCTGGCTCAAATCCCTCGCCCGCACTGGCGAAGCTGTAAAGCTTGGAATACAGCTTGGCGCCGTTCTTTTTCAGGTGCCCGGCGCGGGGTTTGTTCAGGCGGTCTTCCTTCGTTTCCAGAATCCCCACCTGCACCATTTCCTTGCCCGGCTCGGTGGTCTGTTTTGTCACCACCGTGGCCTTGGGCACGCGCACCACCGTCACCGGCTGCACAGAGCCGTCTTCGGCGTACACATGGGTCATACCCATTTTTTGTCCCAAAAGATGCATGGCCTTCTCCTACAGTTTGATCGTGATTTCCACGCCGCTTGGCAGTTCAAGCGTGGTGAGCGCGTTCACGGTGGACGCGGTGGGTTCCTTGATGTCAATCAGGCGCTTGTGGGTCAGCATCTGAAAGTGTTCGCGGCTTTTCTTGTCGACATGGGGCGAGCGCAGCACACAATAAATGTTGCGGGCGGTGGGCAGCGGAATCGGCCCCAGCACGGTGGCGCCGGTGCTGCGGGCGGTCTCCACGATGCGCCGTGCGCTGTCATCCAGCACACGATGATCGTATGCCTTGAGCCTGATGCGAATTTTTTGTGTGTCTAACGCTGCCACGTTTCTCTCCTGTCTCCTGTTGCCTTGTTACTTGATGATCTTGGTGACGACGCCTGCGCCGATGGTGCGGCCGCCTTCGCGG
>CAYJOG010000590.1:0-1987 GCA_964371695.1 uncultured bacterium | reverse complement strand
ATACCAATTCTCTTCACCCCTCTGACTTCGCCCAACCCTTTCCCCAACTTACCCTTTCATTCGGATTAACGCTGTTTCGGTTGAGAATTGGTATCACCGCCCCAACACTTTCAGCGCCACGCCGTTTTCTTTCAGCACCGCGACGTTGCCGTCCAGATGATTCACGCGGCCCGTCAGGCGCACGGTGTCGCCCTCGGTCAGGCGCAGGCGCGGACTCTGCCAGCGCAGGCGCACACCGCCCGCCTCGAACTCCCAGCCCTGGGGTGTCTGCGCCACGGCGCGCACCGGGCCGGTGTAACGCAGGCTGTCGCCGGGCAGCAGGCGGGTGGGTTTGCTGAGCCACACCACGCGGTGGGCGCTGGCCGCCTTGGGCAACGCCATGGGCGCGCGGGTGATCTGGCCGGTCATCCACCACAACGCCGCGCTCAGGGCCACCAACCCAAACCGGCCCAGCATGGCGGTGTAATACCCGGGGGCCTGCGGGGCGCTGTTTGAAACGGACAGGGCAGGGGCGGGGATGGGGGTGTTGGTGGTGGTGGCGTGTTGCAGCAGTTGCAGACCCTCCAGCGCCTCTTGCGCGTTTTGGGGGCGGTCCTGCGGACTGGTCTGAAGAAGACTCAGCAGCCATTGTTTTTCAGCGGGTTTCAGTGGCAGGTGGGCGAGTTCTTCGTCAAAACCCCGCGCATAAAGCGCCTGACGCTGGGGGCGGGTTTTGGCGCTCAGCCACCGCTGGCCCATCAAAAGTTCCACCGCGCTCACTCCCACGCCAAACAGGTCGCTGGCCGGCGAAAGCGGGTGCTGGGCCAGGAGTTCCGGCGCGATGTAACCGGGTGTGCCCAGTGTTTTGCCAAACTGCGTCAGGCCCGGCGCGGCGGCGACCTCGCCTGGCAGAGAAAGAGGGTCCTCGCCGGTCATGGTTTTGGCCAGGCCAAAATCCACCAGCCACAGGCGGGGTCCACCGGCGCGGCGGCTGAGCAACAGGTGATCGGGCTTGATGTCGCGGTGGGCCACCCCCAGGCGGTGCAGGGTCGACAGCACGCCCAGCAGTTGTTCCAGCAACGGCGCAAGCTGGCGAAACGAAAGCGCGGTATTTTTTTGAAGCAGGGTGTTGGCGGTGTCACCGGCCAGCAGGGTCATGGCAAAAAAGTGCAGGCCCTGATCTTCGGCCAGCGTGAACACGTCGGGCGCACCCTGGCCCTGCAACAGGGCCATCAGCCGGGCTTCGCGGCCAAAGCGGCGCAGGTGGGCGGGGTCTGCGGTCATTTGAGGATGCAGGGTCTTGAGGGCCACGCGGCGGCGCAGCGTGAGATCCTCGGCCTCCCACACCGCCCCCGCCGCCCCCTGGCCAATGGGGCGAATCAGCCGGTGCGCCCCCAGAAACTGACCGGCGACAAGAAAAGGTGGCAGGGGGCTGGACATGATGCTCACGCCAGGGCGCTGAAAATGTTTTGGGTCACGTTTTCCACGTCCTCTCTGCCATCCACTGTGATGCGGGCGCATTTTTCATAGAGCGGGGCCCGCTGTGCATGGAGCGCGCCGAGCCGCTCGCGCCAGTCCGCACCCGACAACAGGGGCCGGTCCAGATCCTCTCCTTGGGCCAGCAGTTCCTCGCCCCGTGCGATGAGCAGCGGCAGGGGCACGCGCAGATACACCGTGCTTTGCAGCGCCAGCAACTCGCGGTTTTTGGACCGCGTGACAATGCCGCCGCCGGTGGACACCACCACACGACTGGATTGCAACGATTCCACCAGCACCAGGGTCTCGATCTGGCGAAAGGCGTCTTCACCGTGGGCGGCGAAAATTTCGGGGATGGTTTTGCCCTCGCGCTGTTGCAGGCGGGTGTCGAGGTCCAGCAGGGAATAACCCACCCGCTGGGCCAGCCAGCCCCCCACGCGGGTTTTGCCGCTCAGGGGCATGCCGATGAGATAAATGCGGCCAGGAAAAGCCATCGCCGAATCATAGCGGCGTCAAGGGGCGACTTATTACC
>CAYJOG010000589.1:0-1989 GCA_964371695.1 uncultured bacterium | reverse complement strand
ACCCCTTGCAGATGCTGGGTGTGGTGACGAGCGTGGCGGGGTTTACCCAGGGGGCCGAGGTGGCGGCGGACTGCCTGCTGAGCATGCAGGGCGTGACGCCGCTGGTGGCGGTGAGCACCGAGAACCTGAGCCGGAACACTGGCGCGTGGCGGCCCGGCGACAGCGTGAAGGTGACGGTCTCTGGCCCGCCGGGACTGGGGGGCGTGAGCGCCCAACTGGCCAACGTCACGCCACTCACCACCATCCATCTCACCAGCGCCTTCGAGCCTGGTCTGGTGGGCGGGGCACTGGCGCTCACCGAAACCTTTCCCGGCCTTTACGAAGGCACACTCGGCGTGAGCCAGACCACCGATGACCTGGGTAACGCCCTGGAGACGCTGCGGGTGCTGGTGTCGGAGTCGGGCAATCCCGGCCTGAACGTGTTCAGCGCCCAGCGATATGGCTATGAACAGGCCCAGGGGTTGAACAGTGTGCAGGCCCGCAACCTCACGCGCCCCGGTGTGATGGAAATCGCCCAGGGGGAGTCGTATGAACTGGAGGCCACGGGCGCGCCCGGCCTGAGCGGCGTGGTGGGGGCGCTGGCCAATGCGGAGTCCCGCGCCCAGCCCGCCGAGAAACAACTGGTGGGCTCCCCCACGGTGCTTTCAGAAACACCGCCGGGGGGCGGGGTTTACCGCTCCGTGCCCCAGAACCTGAACACACTCAGCGATGGTGTGGGTGTGGTGGCCCGGTCGCTGGCCCCCCTGGCCACCGACGGCGGCGACACGCTGCTGACGCTGGGCAGCGGCACGGCCAGCGCCACGGCCCTGGGCAGCCGGTTTTTTGCAGATGACTTCACCGGCGACGTTCAGCAGAACTGGTTGTTGATGCAGACGCTGGAACCCACCGAAAGCCTCACCCCCCAGCCCACGGGCCTGCTGGTGGAGCGCACGGGGCCGGGCGCGCTCAATCTCGTGTCCTACAACATGCTGTCCCCCGCCGGGTTGACGGTGGAACTCTCAGGGACGTTTGAACTCACGCAGTTCACCGGCATCGGCTCGGCCCAGTGGGCGCTGGAGGACAACAACACCCCCGCCCGGCGGCTCGTGCTGGAGGTGTCGTGGACGGGCCAGACCGCCCAGGACGTGGACGCCGTCGTGTCCCTCAAAAGCGGAACCACCACGCTTGCGAGCGCCCCCGCCGTGCTGCCGCTGAACACGGCTGTGGACTGGACGCTTGCCTTTGAAGACCAGACGCCCCCCGGTGGTTCACCCCAGGGACAACTGAGCCTCACGCTCACACCCCAGGGGGGCACGGCCACCCAGTTGAACACGCCGGTGACGGACCAGGGCCTGGGCGGCCGCGCCGTGGCCCTGGTGTTTGACGGCGAAACCCACCTGCGCCTCAGCCGCCTGGGCAGCACCCTGCGGGACGGGCAGGTTGGATTCACGCCTGTGGCGTTTGCCTGGAAAGGTCTGGGATATGACCAGTCCCTGCGCAGCAGCGCCACGGGGCAGGTGGCCACGCTGTTTGGCAGCGACAGCCGGGCCCACAGTCTGGCCCCGCAATCTCAGGGAATTATCGTGCGCCGCCAGCCCGGCCAGCGGGTGGACGTGCTGTTGCTGCGCATCAATCCCAACCCCGCCGCCACGGCGGGTTTCAGGCACCTCACGGTTTACACCGACCTGCTCGCAAGCGCTGAGTCCGGCGGTGTGGACAGCCTGCTGAGTCTGGTGGCCGCCACGCTGGCCCAGCAGGGTTTCCCGCAGGTACGGATGCAGGTGGACAAGGTGCTGAGCGGCGTGTTGACGTTCCAGGGGCCGGGTGTGGACTATCAGTGGAATGCACCCGCCACTTCGACTCCGGCCCGTCTGGCGGAGCGCCACGTGCGCGGCGAGAGCCTGACGGTGGTGCAGATTCCGCCGGACATTGAAAACGCCAGCCTGAGCAAGGCGGGCGACCCCCAGGCCACGGTGGTGAGGGTGGGCGACCAACTCAGAATCACCGCCC
>CAYJOG010000588.1:0-1991 GCA_964371695.1 uncultured bacterium | reverse complement strand
CGCATCCGGCCTTCACCGGCCAGAACCTGGAGTCGGTGCTGGACGAAATCGACACCCGGTTGGACACCCTGGCCCAGGGCGGCCAGCCCCCCACGGCCCACGGCGACACCCACGAAGCCGGTGGCCCTGACCCCATCGACCTTGGACTGCTCACCGGGAACCTCACAGCAGCCCAACATGGGGTTCTGGCCTCGGGTGATCCACATCCGCAGTACCTGGCCCTTGCCGACCTGGTGGCTGGCAGCGGCATTACCCTGGCTTTGGACCAACCCGGTCCCGGACAGGTGACACTTTCCTCCACAGGAGGCGGTGGTGGCGGGGCGCTGCGCTTCAGCGACCTGCTGGAAGAAAGCGCCACGGCGTTTTGGGTGGGAGACAACAGCGCCACCGCCGGGTCCGCCAAGAACACCGGCTTTCAGATTCGCTACAAGGGCACGGGCACCCAGGTCAACGGCGGGTCCTTCACCGGCATCGGTGCCCCTACGGCGGGGAACGCACTGACGGGTCTGGCGGTGGGCGCCAGTCACACGGGCACGGTGGGCGACGTGCTGGGGCTGAGCATCGGCGTGAGCCACAACAACACGGCGGGCAACGTGGCGGGTGTGTTCGTCAACGGTTGGAGCACCCCCCATGGCGCAGGTGTGGTCATCACAGGCCCCCAGGACCCACAGAACGCGGCCCTTCACGGTTACTGGAACACCTTCCGCATCACCACGGGGTTGAATTCCGGTCAGCTCTGGGGCACACCCAACACCAACCCCGCCCACAACGCCAGCGCGGACCTGGCGGCGGACCGTTTTTTCTTCGACGGATGGAGTTTCCGTCAGATGGTTTTGGCCACGGCCCCAGCCGGTGGTGGCGGCGGTGTCACGTCCTTGGAGGGGTTAACCGGCGCGGTGAATTTGCAAGGCGCGGGCGGCATCGCCATTTCCACCGCTGGTCAGGATGTCACTATTACGGGGCCAGACCTGTCCCACCTGCTCAGTTCCCACGAAAGCCTGCCGTCCATCAATCTTTACCACCACCAGCTCATCGAGAACATCTCCGGCACCCAGGCCCAGGTGCTGAACGTGCTGGGGGCCGCCGGAGCCGCCGGGCCGGACTACGTGGCCATCCAGGCGGAGGTGAGTGGCGCCAGTTCCGGTTCCGCCACGGGTGTGCGTGGCCGCGCCTGGTCCGCCGGTGTGGAGGCCCAGGCCTACGCCCCCACCGGTGCTGACTTCCAGGCCAAGGGAACCGGGACGGAACTGAACCACGCCCTGCTGCGCCATGAGAACACCGCTTTTGGTTCCGGACAGATCATGTCTCTTGCGGTCCCGGGCACGGGATACAACACCGCCAATCCGGCGGCCATGGGTTGGGTGCTGCGGGGACCCGGCACCGTAACGGCCACGCAAAGCATGACGCCGCTGTGGCTGGAATCCGGCTATCTCGGTTTCCAGACCAACACTCTGGATTTCTCAAAGAGTCAGGGATTCGGACTGACCGCCCGTGTGCGCATTCCCCCGGACGCCACGCGAGGCAAACTGGTTACCCTGCCGGTGGGGGGATCCCTGCTGGCCAACCTCGCCACAGACCTCACCGATTTTTTCGGCGTCGTCGTGGACAGGGACCACAAGACCATCTCCGGTCACGTCATGGGCAGCGTATGTTTTCACGGCGTCTGTGAAGTGGTGGTGACGAATGCCGCAACTCCTGGCGACTGGCTCATCGTGGACAACGCTGCGCCTGGCTTCGCAAAAGTGAACAACAGCGCCAATGTCAAAAACATCATCGGCAAAGTGCTGGAGGCCGATTCCGGCGGCACCTGCCTTGCCTTGATCAAAGGGATTTGATCAAGGAATTACTAATTACGAATGACAAATTACGAAACGAAAAATGAGAAACCACTATTCATCAGTTCTCTTCATTCGTAACTCGTAATTCGTAATTGTCACCGCCCCCCGCAGACAAAGAAAGGATTGAAATGGATACCCAACTCATACAGGCAG